>JAKFXO010000096.1 GCA_021731345.1 Candidatus Peribacterales bacterium
TTGTCCTTCTCTAATTCAAAAACCAAGAAATTCGGAATGAGACACCCCCTGTTGTACTGTCTCATTTGTCTCGTTTCATGGAGGTGACCCGCCTGCTCCACCCCCCTCAAAACAAGCCTCCTCACAACCTCGAAACACCCCCTCAAAACTCGGTTGATGACCCGTCCGCTCAGCCACGTACAACACCATACACACCCTGTTTTCGGACACTATTTCTATCCATCTCCATGTCGGGAGTAATATTTGCTATAAATCAATTATATGTTATAATAATAGTAAATATTCCCCCTATCTCATGTCAGTAAAATCACCAGAGACGTATGTCGCAGAGGTCAAAACAGCAGGTTTGCACTCTCCCTGCATTTATCGATGCAGTGCAGGCTCTTCAGTCTGATGCTGATCGTCAGAAGTTTGTTCGTGGCCTTCTCGACATTGATGATGCACATGGAACTCAAACTGTGCAGCGCTCCGATGTGAGCCACCTTGAGGATCTCTTGACAGAAGCAACGGAAAAAGCGGCTTTTGCAGGGCATGAGCAAGCGGAGGGAACAGCATCAGGGCAGCAGCTCGACGAATTCAATGCTCGTTATAAGACTTGGATGGCAGGACTCGAACCATGGAAACAGGCAGTCGAAAGCGTTCTTCAGAACGTAACCGTCGGAGGTACAAGCGGTCGTGAGTGGTCTCCACATCAGCCAGGATCGAAAGATTACGGATCGGCAGATTAGGTCATAGTCATACATCAAAAGAACCCCTGAAATCTCTCGGGGGTTTTTCGTGTAGCACACTCGTATTACGTTTTGACTTTTCCCTTCATGTAAGCGAAAAATACCTCCTGCATTCCTTCCCCCGCATTGTATGAAAAAAATTATACTCATCGTTCTCGCTATTGTCATCGGAGTTGTCGGCTTTCAGGCTGGCCAATTTATGGCACTGCGCTCACCGACTGAAACTCCAGTTGTGGAAGAAAAGAAAATGGCTGACCCGCGCATCACCGCTGCATGGGAAATGATGATGGGTACGTGGAGCAGTGAAGATGATCGTAATTTCCAGCGCGAATACCGCGATGACAGTACGTTCACAGATGCCTACGGAACGACCGAAGGCGAAACAAAGACTGATGGTCAGTGGTCACTTTTTACCGCAGACAATGCTGACGAAATGATGTTTCAGCTCAATAATGACGACGTATACGTGAAGCAGGTTGAGGAAGCAGGAACATTCTACTTCCGCATCGTGAGCGTCACGCCGGAGATTCTTGAACTTGTAAATTTGGACAAGGGCAACACGCTTCGCTTCGGCAAGATGACAACAGGGAACGAAATGCAGGATGGCGAAGAGACGCTCAGTGCGTCATTTCGTTGCGATGACGACTCTAGCTTCGTTGCTGAGTTCCCATCGTCTATGGAAGAAGTGAAAATTTCTTCCGAAGGAGAAGAGAACGTCTTTGGTAAAGTAGATTCCGAGAACGGTAAAAAATATGAGAATGATAGTTGGACATTCTTCTTCCGTGGTGAAGAGGCGACGGTCACTGACCGCAGTAATGATTCGACGAAGACTTGTACGCCTCCAATTGTTGAGGGTGTGGCTCCTATGAATTTTGGAGATTAATTCCAGTTGTCACTTAAAAAAGAGACTGCACTGTGCAGTCTCTTTTCGTAAGATTGAATAAAAAATTAGCGCATGAATTTCATCATACCCTTGCCCTTTCCACTCATTTTATGAGCAGGGAGCGTGATACCTTTTTCGGTGGCGATCTGCTCGATCGTTTTACCGGAATCGATTGCTGCCTTCAGCTCGTCTTCCGTCATGCCGAGTTTCTCAGCAATGTTGCCACGCATCTTGTCTTTCATGTCTCCCATACCTCCCTTGTGACCCATTCCCATAGGGAAGCTATCGCCACAGGCAGTTTTCAGCGCAGTCATTGCAGTCTCATCTTTTGCCTTCATCGTAGACTCCATGGCAGCCTTAAAAGTCTCCTGAGCCTTCTTTAGAGCTTCCATCCGTGCTGTGTCATCTGTCAAAGCGGCAGCCGCTTTCAGAGCATCACGCTTTGCTGTTGCCGCAGCTTTGTGTGCAGCTGTCCTCGCATCGATAGTACTGAGCATTGCCGTCTCATGATCTGCCATCGCAAGGATGCATGTCTGTGTTGGGATGGGACGAGCTTTACCTGTCATCGTTGTAGAAGACGACGATGCAGCTCCAGCCATCTGTGCAAACATGGGAATTGCGATGAGGAGTGACGTAGCGCCAGTTGCGGCACCGAGTGTAAATTTATTCATATCGTTTGGGGTGAAGAAAGTAAGAAATAGTCTGTCCGGACTGCGGACACACTAGGCCTCACTCATTAAGGCGAGATTAACCACAGTCAGCCGAGATGCGCATTTCTTAATAGATGGCTTCTGTATGCCGCTAGGAGCATAAATTTTCACATGCGATGAAATCGCATTCGCGGTAGAGTTCTTTCCATGCGAGTGAAAAAAGTGCTCTTCGGATGCGTTTTCATTCTCTTTATCGTTGGAGTGTGTGAGGTTGCTAGCTTTGTGGGGTTGGCGTTTTTCCTAAAGACAAATGACGTGCGTGAGAGAACGGGGGTATTGATGCAATTCGCGCAGCGCTATCCGATGGTCGCCCTTGGTCCGTCCTACAATGCTCCTGCTATCACGAAGCGAGTACGTGCCGTGCTTCATCCATATCTTGGCTTTGTCCGCGAACCGGTGTTTCCAGGAACGGTCGGCGGCATTGGAAACGAATCGATGCAAGCCTACGGATTTACTGATGCAGGAGATAATCTTGTGCGAACACCCGCTCAGGATGAAGTGGTGATCGGAATTTTCGGTGGATCATTTGCTGAATTTTTATCGTACGATACAAAATCGATGCAAATAGTGGCGGACGCAGTGACGAGTATTCCACGCTACAAAGGTAAAAAACCAGTATTCAGCGTTGCTGCCATGGCTGGATACAAACAGCCTCAGCAGCTCATGGCATACAATTATCTGCTCTCACTCGGAGCACATTTTGATGTCATCATCACACTCGACGGTTTCAATGAAATCACACTCGGATTGACGGAAAATGTACCAAAGAATATTTCTTCGGTGTACCCGCGAGGATGGCGCCAGTTTTCCATCACGAGCGATCCTGCAACGCAGACGTTGTCATACGAACTTGCGGACAAAAGATCATTGTTCTCTGCACTCATGCAGTCGCGTCCGGTCAGATGGAGTATGATCGGCAGACTTTTCTGGATCATGGTTGATGCGTCGTACGAGCGGCGCATCATTGTCGGCGAAATGCATCCGTACAAAAAAGAAACATCGATCAAGCCATACGCTATGTCGGGACCAGTAGAAGTAGATACATCAGTAGAAGCAATACAACGTCTCAACGCTGATGTGTGGAGTCGTTCCACTCTGCAGATGTCGAATCTTGCGAAGGCAAATGGAGGAGAGTCTTTTCACTTTCTGCAGCCAAATCAATACGTTCCGAATTCCAAGCCGATTGGGAATGAGGAAGCAGATATAGCGCTGAAACCCGAATTTATCCCGTATGCCAAATCCGTACCAACTGGCTATCCATTGCTTCAAAAAGCAGGTGAGGATTTGCGGAAAAGCGGTGTGCATTTTGAGGATTTGACGTACGTTTTTCAGTCGCATCCGGAGCCTTTGTACAAGGATCCTTGTTGCCATGTGTCAGGTGCGGGATACGTCATTGTTGCCAATCAGATTGCAGAGGCAGTTCAGTCAATATTACAACCCTAAAAAGAAGCGCTGAAATTTTTAGTACTTAAAACTCAATGAGGGTGAGCGAAGAGGAATTCCCGAACGTTCGGATTATCCCTGCGCCACAGCACGTTATCGATGAAATAGTGATGGATATTAATGAAGACAGAGAAAATAAAAAGATAGAGCCCTGTTCCGAAAAGCTGGGAATTATAGATAAATGCAGACGGCAAAAGATTATTCTTCGAGAGAATGTCGAACATTGTTGGAATAACGCTGAGGATCAGTGCACCGATGAGAAGCATATGAACGATGAACTGTGCAAAGTGCCACATAGGGCTCTTCTTTGCGATGAATTGCATAGCGATGAGCACCGCACATATACCTATGACGATCGCAATGGTTCGGGACCATAGCGTTGCTGATACCGCGATAATCATCCCGAATGTAAAAGTCATCATTGTTTCGAAGTACTCATCCCCCCCGTACGAAATACTTCCCACGATGAGCAAGACGGGAATCAGTAGAAAAAGTATGGTGCCGAGTGTCGTAATCATGGTCATGTTCGTCGCTACGCCGGTCTGCTCTTTGACGATTTCCTTTGTTTCAATGATTGATTGATTTCGCTTGTAGGCAACAACAAACAGGAGATATTGCAGAGAGTGAAAGAATGGAATGATCATTTCAAAATATGCATGTCGACTCACAGGAGTGAGCCAGACGTAAATGGAAATAATCGCGCAGACCGCAGAAAGAGGTGGTAGTGGCTTCCCGATTTTGTGTCTCCAGACAAACATCAGCAGCATTCCTAAGGCTGATATGACAAAGAAGTACACAAGGGGAATGATGAGTTCGGGAGGAAAATTTAACGCGGCATATGGAATTCCAAAAAATTTTGCCAGCGCATTCCCTAGATTTGCCGCGAAGAATTTAACAAGCCAGAGTGAATAGAGAGCGCTTAAAATAATCCATCGCTCATACCTGTGAAAGAATACTTTCTTTTGAGCGGAAAGAACGATGACGCAACCGAAAATTTGCTTGATGTAATGCCATCCAACGAGGAAGTACATCACATGAATTGAGTAGGTCATCATTGCCATGCTGCCTGTCTGCAGGGCAGTAAAAAAGTAGCCGATCATGAGGAGCGGCACGATGCACCCTGCCCACCAAAGTTTTGCGCTGAAGCGAGGATTTTTTTTGAAAGAGAAAAAATCCTTTCCCGCGTCGTGGTAGAGCAGTTGATACGACGCCGCAAAGTGGGGGGAGTTCACGAGGAAAGAGACATAGTAGAGTGCGAATCCCCATAGAGCGACATCTGCTTCTTTTGGTATCAATACGGTGAGTAGCACGAAGAGAATCAATGACGCGCCGCCCGCCATGAAAACATCCGCTCCCGGTGACAGAAGAGTGGTTGGAGTCGGACTAAACAGACCGAAGGTGTAACGCCAGAGAAAGTGATGCGGCTGGCGTGTGGCTGACATGGCAGTCTGTAATGGCATTATCTTGATCATACTACAGTTCTTCTCTCGATGAGCGGATGCAGAAGCTAGGCTGATTTTGCAGTATTTCTATCTAGGAATTTTGGCAGTTTTATGCTAAAATAAAGAGATTTCTTGCGCGCGTGCGCATGAACACAAAAACACACACAAATGTCCGTTCACACACTCATGTTCGGCTGGGAGTATCCGCCCGCTCACCTTGGCGGTCTCGGTGTCGCGTGTCAGGGCATTGTCCGCGGACTTTTGCACCACGGTGCGACGGTCACACTTGTGCTTCCACACAGCGCTGGTGAAGAAGCAGGAGTGCAGATTTTGTCGCCTATGTCGTCAGTTGCTGCGGGTGTCAGTACCGTGATGGTACCGAGCGTGCTTCAGCCGTATGACGGCTTTGCGACGTACGGTGCACGACTGCAGGATTTTGATCTTAAAGATGACGGCATTAGTCAGCTCTATGGCGCGAACCTTGGTGAGGAAGTACAGCGTTTCACGGACATTGCAGTATCCATGACCAAGAATGTGAACCCTGACATCATTCACACACATGACTGGATGACGCTCGAAGCTGGTGTGCAGGCATCGAAGTTTCACCGCAAGCCGCTTGTGGCACATGTGCACGCAACTGAGCTTGATCGCACAGAGTTCCATCCGAACCCGTGGATATTCAAGCGCGAGATCGTCGGACTCCGTAAAGCGGATCACATCATCGCTGTCTCGGCGTATACCCGAGGTCTCCTCATGCGTGAATACGGCATCTCTGGGGACAAGATCACCGTGCTGCATAACGGTACACATCACTCTGAGCCTGAGAAACGTACGACAAGTACGAAGAACGCTCGTCATCCACTCGTTCTGTTTCTCGGGCGACTTACAGTGCAGAAGGGCGCAACGCATTTCATCGAGGCGGCACGTAAGATTGCCGATCGAAACCCGGACGCTCGCTTCGTCGTAGCCGGAGAAGGATATCTTTTGCCGCAGCTCATCGCGCATGCATGCAGACTCGGACTGCAGGACAAAATTATTTTTGCAGGACGCGTGACGAGCGCCGAAGCGAAGAAGTTGTACGCAAAAGCAGAATGCTTCGTGATGCCATCCGTATCTGAGCCATTCGGATTGGTGGCACTCGAAGCCATCACACACGGTGCGCCTGTGGTTCTCAGTAGGCAGTCCGGTGCAGCAGAAGTGCTCCATAACGCCATGCAGGTCGACTTCTGGGACACGGACAAAATGGCTGACTGCATCCTGACCGTACTTCGTGAAGAGCCTCTTCGCGCTGAGATGCGTGTTCAGACTCCGCGAATTCTCAGTAACCTCACCTGGGCGCGCCAGGGCAAAAAAATTATTTCGATGTACGACGACATTATCCGCTCCTGATTTTTTCTATGACTAAAAATATTTCTCCGTCGGTATGTTTTTACTTCCAGGTTCACCAACCGTTCCGCTTGCGAGACCTTCGCATCACGGACATCGGAGAAGGTGGAAACTACTTCGATGACGAGAAAAACAATGCAGTCTTCCGCAAGGTTGCTGAGAAGTGTTATCTGCCGACGAATGCACTACTTCTGAAACTCTTGAAGAAGCACAAAGATTTCCGCGCTGCATTCTCGCTCTCTGGTGTTTTCTTGGACCAGTGCCGTGAGTACGGCCCAGACGTCCTCGAGTCATTCCAGAAGCTTGCAGCCACAGGTCAGGTCGAGTTTCTGGCGGAAACGTACTACCACTCGCTCTCGTGCCTATTCTCGCTTGAGGAGTTTTGCGAGCAGGTCGAAAAACACACTGAGATGATCAAGAAGCTATTCAAGATCAAGCCAACAACTTTCCGCAATACCGAGCTCGTGTATTCCAATGAAATTGCAGAAGTTGCTCGCGCTCTCGGGTTCAAGGCAATCTTGGCTGAAGGCGCTGATCGCGTGCTTTTGGGTCGTAACCCCAACGTCGTCTACACGCCACCAAAGTTTACGCTCTCGCGTGACTGGCAGCGCATCATCGCGCGTCATCGCATTCACGCGGTTCCAGTAAAGACGATGCGAACGCTCCTCAAGAACTACCAGCTCTCTGACGATATCGCTTTCCGTTTCGGTGCAGCACACAGAAGCAACACGCCACTGACCGCAGATACGTTCGCAGGTTGGATCAAGAATTCGCATGGTTCGTCTGTAAACTTGTTCATGGACTACGAGACCTTTGGAGAGCACCAGTGGGCAGATACAGGCATCTTTCAGTTCCTTGAAGCACTACCAAGTGCATTTGCAAAGCATGGCATTAGGGTCGCTACTCCGTCTGATACTGCGGTGAAATACGGCAAAGGCAAGCTTCCGGTACTGGATGCTCATGCGCCAGTGTCGTGGGCAGATACAGAGCGTGATCTCTCTGCATGGCGAGGAAATCATCTTCAGGAAGCGGCGCTTACTGGTATCTATGCACTGGAACATGCTGTGAAAAAACTGAAGGACCCAGTGATGCTCGATATCTGGCGCAAGCTTCAGACGTCGGATCATTTTTACTACCTGTGTACCAAATACTGGGCAGATGGTGACGTGCATAAGTACTTCAGTCCGTACGAATCTCCGTACGAAGCGTACCGAAGGTTCAGCCACGCGTTGGAGGATTTCAAGCTCACGCTTGAAAAGTGGAAAGTGAGAAGTGGAAAGCGGAAAGTTACAAAAAGAAATGCTTTTTAAAAACTATTCTCCTGTATCAAAAAAACTTTCAACTTTTCACTTCATAACTCGCCTTCATGCCTCGCTCACTCGTTCTCGGCAACGGCACGCTGCTCGCAACGTTCGACGAATTCTTGCAGCTTCGTGACTTCTACTACCCCTACGTGGGTGAAGAGGACCACACGACGTACGGCAAATTCCACCGCGTCGGCTTCCTTGTTGAGGGC
>JAKFXO010000086.1:0-2557 GCA_021731345.1 Candidatus Peribacterales bacterium
GATTTCACCGATGTCACTCCTCAGTGTTTCAGATTCGTCTTCCGTGAGCTGCCATGAGCCGGACAGATAGTACTTATTGAGAGTGAATGCGAGCGGTGCTATGTACTTGAGGATCGCATCCGTAGGTTCACCCTGTGCATTGCCAAACGCTGGCCATGACCGTGAGCTTAGGTAAATCTCAGGAGTGACAGGTCCACTGTAGATTTTTTCTGGCGACGTTACGACATCACCGGCTTCAGACATATCGACGCCAGCTTCTTTCAGCAAACTTGCGATTGCACGATCGGTTGCATCGTACTCACCTTCTCCAAAGTGCTCGTACCGGATGACGCCATTTGCATCGATGAGATATTTTGCAGGCCAGTAACGATTAGCGAATGCAGACCATGTGCCAAAATCATTGTCTTGAGCCACCGGATACGTAAGACCGTGCTCTGTGATCGCCATCGCAACGTTCTTCTGGCTCTTTTCAAAGGTAAATTCAGGAGTGTGCACAGCGAGCAGAACGAACTTGCCCGTATCTTTATATTTGTCCCAGTACCCCTGAACGTACGGCAGGGTGCGGATACAGTTGATACAGCTGTAGGTCCAGAAATCGATGAGGACGACCTTGCCTTTGAGACTTGCGAGCGTGAAAGGCTCGCTGTTGTGCCATGGCCCGAGACCAGTAAATTCGGGAGCACGGATGATATTCGGAAGAACTGGAAGGTTCATAGCATCGGAGGAAGAAGCATCAGAGGAATTTTGTCCGGCTGGAGTATCAACGGGGAAAAGACTCTCTTCGACATTGGAAGCAAAGTCTCCAAACATCGTGTGATCCTCGATCCAGACCTGAAACTTTTGGAGCAGATTTAGATGTAACGCGAGAGCTGTAAGAATGAGCATGAGACCCGCGATTGCTTTCACGATGCCGGTGAAACGGTTGAGTGACTTCACAGACCTCACGGCATACTGCCCGCCGTATCCAACGATGAGCAGTGGCACAGCAGTACCGAGTGCGTACGCACTGAGGGCAGCAATGGCGCCAAGATCAGGCTTTTCACGCACGAGAGCGAGGACAAAGCCAAGTGCCGGCCCAGCACATGGAACCCATACAAGTCCGAGTGTTAAGCCCACAATAAACGCTGTCAGTATGGAGTCGTTACCAAACTCTGAACGAACTGCAGTTTGTGTCTTGAAGCCAAGTTGTTGAATGCGCGACGCAATGCCTCCTGCGATCTCGAGTGCAAAAATACCCACAACAATGGCGGCAACAACGGAAACAATTCCTTTATCGAGAAAAAAGAAACCACCAGCGACTGCACCCGCAAGTCTGATGACACGAAAACGAGAAATGAAACACGTACCAAAGAGAACGAGAATGTAATACGTCGAAATACGAATGTAGTCAGCGAGCTCAACAAACTGCCCGAGAACGACGAGGAGAATAAATGTGAAAAAAACGAAACTTACAACCATGCCAAGCACCGTCATAAACGGCCGAAGACGGCTTTTACCAGCGATGCTGACGCCCACGACAACTGGAACGAGCGGGAGAATGCACGGCAAAAAAATCGTGAGCATTCCTGCAAGAAACAGTGTCAGGTAGAGGATCATGGTTTTGTCGGAACAGGAATATTGCCTCGAAGAATAATGCGAATTTCCTCATCTGTCGGATGGATGAAGCTAGCGACTCTCTGTCCTTGCGCATCTAGCAGAACAAATGTGTCTTCAATGAGCACGCCATACTTCAGACGAGCACCAGTGGATGTCGGATAATCGACACGATACGTTGAGACAACTGCCGCACCCGTACCGTACACCGCACGAATGACTGCATCGTTGCGAACGGAAAAAGGATCAGTCGGGCGAAAGAAGAAGAGCACCGAGCTCTTACCGCGACCAATGACTCGGTCAGAATACTCAGTATAGGTGGCTCCTCCTTTATTGAGATTCACAGAAGCAACAGTGCCGCTCTCTGTAGCAGGAACCACGACGGTATCGACGGGCCCCACCGGTCCACACGCGACTAGGAGAAGTGGCAGACAGGCTGCCAAGAATGCTTTTTTCATCCCAAAAATCATACCACGAACGTTGCCTTACGACGTTACAGCGATGCTTTTTGGGGATGCGGGATCGTGAGACACATGCCCTGACACTTCACGCGGGCAGTACAGGCCTTGCGGCCGTGAAAAATGAGCAGATGGGAAATAGTCGCCCAATCTTTTTGAGGGAATTTTCTCATGAGGTCCTTCTCAATTCCCGACTGTGTCTTTGCTTTCGTGAGTCCGAGTCTTCGCGCTACTCGGGTGACATGTGTATCAACAGCAATACCTTCATTGATGCCGAACGCCGTGGAAAGAACAACCGACGCAGTCTTTCGCCCGACACCACGAAGTGTCGTCATCTCTTTCATTGTCCGTGGAACGTTGCCGTGAAAATCCCTCAGAAGGGTCAGACATGTTTCCTGAATCGCCTTCGCCTTCATCCGAAACGTTCCGCACGAATGAATATCATTCTCAAGCTCAGACTGAGGCACGGCAATGTAATCGTGAGGTGTGTGATATTTCTTGAACAG
>JAKFXO010000086.1:2567-8043 GCA_021731345.1 Candidatus Peribacterales bacterium
TTAACATAGATGTGGTGACGATGTTCACGCGCTTGTCTGTGCATTGTGCTGAGAGAATGGTAGCAACGAGGAGTTCTAGAGGAGTCGTCCAGTCGAGCGTGCATCCGGCATCTGGATACAGCAGCGAAAGTTTCCTGAATACGGCCTCTGGCGACAGCTTTTTCTTCACGGAAGAATGATACCCTTCACGCAATCAAAGTTGTCTTGAAACTGAGCTTTTCCGGTGTAGTCTCGAGTTCTCATGACCCCCCTCCCACCGCTCACCGTCTTTGACGTTGAGACGACCGGCTTGGACCCAACAAAGGGCCACCGGATCATCGAAATTGCTGGTCTTCGTATCGAGGACGGCATGGTCGATGAAACCAAAACATTCGTCTCTCTCGTGAACCCCGAGCGCGATATTCCATGGGAGGCGAAACAGGTGAATAAAATTAGTGATGATGACGTGCGCACGGCTCCCGGCATCGAAGAAGTGTTGCCGAAATTCTTGGAGTTCGCACAGGGCACCATCCTTGTCGCTCATAACGCAAACTTTGATATGGGCTTTCTCACGTGCGAGAAAGAAATGTGCTGGGGCTACATTGATCTGCCTGAGTGCCTCTGCACCATGCGCCTGAGTCGCACGCTCTTCGCCAATGAATTCGGGCATAGCCTTGATGCTGTGGCGAGACGCCTCAATCTAACACTGCCACAAGCTCGTCACCGTGCGCTCCCTGACGTCATCCTGACAGCGCATGCACTCCTTAAAATGGTAGAGCTCGGCGAAATCAGGAGCATGGAAGATCTGCGCAGTATCGCATCGCTCGGCATTCACGCCTAATACTGAGAGTAAAACCCACGATATTGGCGCTTATTTTTTATGGCAGACAGTCCGTAAAGCGCTACAATCTGACCGAAATGCCTGCTCTACCAATTGTCATCGGCGAAGATACCCCGATCCTTCGGGCAAAGACCGTACCCGTGAAAAAAATTACGAAAGAGATCAAGCAACTCATTGCCGATATGAAAGACACTGTTGCTGCAGCAAAGGGTGCAGGACTAGCAGCGCCACAGGTAGGACGCAGCGAGAGGCTTTGCATCGCACTCCTCGGCAAGACAATGACACCAATGGTCAATCCGATCATCACATGGAAGTCTGAATCGACGGCCATTGCAGAAGAAGGGTGTCTGAGTTTGCCGGAGCTCTGGCTCAACGTCTCTCGCTCAACCGAGATCATCGTGGCCTACGAAACGGAGGCCGGAAAGAAGCGAGAGCTGAAGCTCCATGGGTTCGATGCACGAGTCGTACAGCACGAAACAGACCACTTAGACGGCATCCTTATTACAGATCACCGTCGACAGACGGTTCTGTAGTACAATCCCGGCCATGGAACTGGAAACCATCATTGGCCTAGAGGTTCACGCCCAAATGAACACGAAGACGAAGATGTTCTGCGCGTGTGACAATGACGCCTGGGGCAAGGCGCCAAATACGACAGTCTGTCCGGTATGCATGGGTCACCCTGGAACTCTTCCGGTACCTAACAAAGCAGTCATCGAAAAAGCTGTGAGGTCATCCAAGGCACTCAAGTGCACGGTGAATAGGCACAGCCACTTCGACCGTAAGAACTATTTCTACCCTGATCTTCCGGCAGGATACCAAATCTCGCAGTACAAATTCCCGCTCGCGTCGCACGGCTCAGTGAAATTTTCAATTACCGATCCGAAGACGAATCTGTCTGAACCGTCTGAGTGTCGCATTCACCGTTTGCACATTGAAAATGACGCCGGAAAACTGACGCACACCGCTGGTTCTTCGCTCTGTGACTACAACCGTGCAGGCACCCCGCTCATGGAGATCGTCACCGAGCCAGACTTAAGGTCAGCCAAAGCAGCCTCCGCTTTCGTGGAAGAACTCCGCCGCATTCTCATCAACGCAGGCTCAAGTGAGGCAGATATGTTTAAGGGAATGATGCGTTTCGATGCATCGATTTCGCTCCGTCCAAAGGGTGATACGAAACTCTATCCACGCGTGGAGATCAAAAACCTGAACTCGTTTAAGTCGCTTGAGAAAGCCCTGAACTACCAAGAGCGCGTGCTCACAAAGCTGTGGCAAGAAGGCAAAGCTCCTACGGGAGAAGTGACTGTGGGTTGGATCGATGATGAAGAAAGGACGCAGATGCTGCGTGATAAAGAATCTGCAGCCGACTATCGCTACTTCCCAGAGCCGGACATTCCCCCGCTCGAACTGAGTGATGCATTCATTGCATCAGTGACATCCGCAATGGAAAAACTGCCATCGGAAATGAAAGAGGAATACACGGCAGCAGGCCTGACGCAGGCCGAAGCCACTATGCTTGTAGATTCCGAAGGGCTACGAACGCGTTTCGATACCGTGAAAATAGTACTCGGGGACGCCAAGCGTGCATCGTCCATCGTCCTCACGCAAATGCCAGGATTCCTGACGAAGCATAGCAAGGCTCTCGACGATGCTCCGTCCGCCGAAGCATTACGCGAACTTGCCGAAGCGATGAAGTCCGGAAAGATTTCAACGAATGCTGGGAAAGACGTGCTTGAAAAAATGGTATCGACCGGAAAATCTGCTGCAACGATTATTAAGGACGAAGGCATGGGTCAGGTCGCAGATGATGCAACGCTGACGAAGATCATCACCGAAGCATTGGCGGCGAACCCAAAGGCTGTTCAGAACTACAAGGAAGGCAAGACAGCGGCAATTGGCGCTATCGTCGGAGCCGTCATGAAACAGACCAAAGGTCAGGCAGACGCGGCCAAAGTGAACGCGCTGCTCCTGAAACTCATCGTCTAGCGACTATTTGTCGCTGACGCGTTCTACGTACTCTTCGCTCTCGGTGTTGACGCGAATCTTCTCGCCTTCATTCACGAAGAGCGGAACGTTGATCGTTGCTCCGCTAGAAAGCTTCGCTGGCTTATCGCCACCCTGAGCCGTATCACCGCGCACGCCTGGAGACGTCTCGACGATCTCAAGAACGACCGTCACTGGGAGCTTGATACCAATCGGCTTCTCTTCGTACATGAGAGCATCGACTTCCATGCCATCCACAAGAAACTTTACGCCTTCACCGACGATGTCATCAGGCAGCTCAAACTGATCAAACGTTGCAAGGTCCATGAAAGCGCGCGTGCCAGCACCTGCGTACAAATACTGCACATGGCGGTAGCCGACTTCAGCAGGCTCAACCTTCTCAGAACCCTGAAAGTTGCGTGCAACGATGGAACCAGTCTTCAGGTTCTTCAGTTTGCACTGCATGTTTGCCTTGCTCATACTTTTGCGTCCGAACTGGGAAGCAATGATGAGATAAGGATCACCGTCGAGAGTGACGGCGCGTCCTGGCTTGAGATCGGTGAGTGTGTACATAGAAAAGTGAAGAAAATGCTCAAGGAAGGTACTTGAGATTCACGAAGGAAGTCAAACCCGAAGAGGCTTATTCTTGGCCTTTCAGCTCGTCACCGAGCTTCTTCACCTCTGTGTTGACGTACTCGCCAAGGCGTTCAGGCAGCGCACTCTTCAAGCGACGAAGGAGTGTTCCACGGTTAGGATTGGATTCCAGATCACGCATTTCAGCAAGCAATTGGTTATAGCGACTGATTGGCTGACGGAAGATAAAGATACGCTTCATCATCTCCTGCACCTGTCTGTTTAAGTCCTCTTCGCTTACGAGAACCTGCTCCGGCTCTGGTGGCAGATACTGACTAACATCCGATGCCATCGCGACGAATACTTCTCCGGTGTTCGTCTTGGATGCCGTCTTCAGAAGCTCTGAGGTCGTCACGAGAAGTGAGCGTGCTTCTTTCTGCAGAAGTGGGTGCGCACCATCGGTGTCTGCTAGGAGGCCCTCGATGTACGGACTGATGTCTGCGTATTCGATGACTGCAAGGGAGGCATCTTCCTGCTCAGACAGAATTTGATTGATCATCGTGAGGCGATCGACAAGAACGTATCCCTCGATATCACGCGGCTTCAGGTCTGCATCCGGAATGGCTGCACCTACCTGCGTCACGGCATCTTTGAGAAGCTGGATGCTTGCGTTCGGACTTTCATCAACAGTACTGAGTGATGTGCTCGCATCGGCAATTTGCTTCTTGATAAGGTACTTCACAAGGTTGTCGTTTTCATCCGATGCAAGTGAGACAAGAGACGTCTTGTACTCGGCAAGCGGTGCGGAAGCCTCCGTACCCTGACCATCTTTAATAAGTGAAATCGCTTCAGAGAGACGCGTATTGGCCTGCTGAATGCGCTTCTCGGTACGACCGTCATGCGTGAGCGTAAAGAGAACATCGACTTCTTCAGCGATGCGCTTCGCGGGATACAGGAACGACGTCGGCAGAATGCCAGCGACTTCCGTACGACGATCCTCCTGCAGCTTTGCAATCTCAGAACGGTGCACCGCATCCTGAGAAAGATTGCTCTTCACCCAAGGCTCAGAAAACACGCGTGTCTGCATGTTTTGAATCGAGAATGTTTTGTCTTCTTTGAGAACAGTCTTTTCTCCGGAGACGAGGAATGATGTCTGCTTGCCGTTATTGAGGGTAATACCACGATCGTAGACCGCAACAGTGACAGAGCCTTTACCATCATCTTCGATGGAGACGCTTCCTGCATTCACAGAGAGTGTGCCGTACGAGGTTTCAACCACGAGCCCCTCGACGATAGGTGGAAGTAAACCGAGTGCCCACATTTTTCCGCGAATGAGCGTTGCCGTCGGACCCTCCGACTGGAATTGTGGACGGTCGCTGATGTCATGAAGTTTCACCGTCGTATCCGGTGCAAGGCGGAGCACGCCGTCATCATTAAGTACGAGCGTTGCACCGACGTTACCGGTACGAACCATCACTGCATTACCGATGATCTGTGGTTCCGTTGCATCAATCCACACACCTCCGGTGAATACGGAGACGTTCTCACCTCCCGGTACAAGCTGCACACCAAGCTCAGCCTGCGTAGCAGGTGCGAGCAAAATGAGTGGCATGGAACGGATGATGAGCACGAACATCGCAAACGCCGCCGCCCACTTGAAGCCGAGGTGAATAGATGGAGTCTCCTGAACCGGCTGCAAACGAGAAAGAATGACGTTTTTGAGTGTCTGAAGACTGCTCGGAGCGAGGTCAACGCCAGAAGCGAGCGATTCGAGACTCTGACCGAGTTCTGGACGAATGGCACGGAACACCTTCTCTTTCAGGCTTTCACGGAACGAAAGGCTTGGTGAAGCCTTTGATACAGCTGAAAGA
Source organism: Candidatus Peribacterales bacterium (assembly GCA_021731345.1). Classification (GTDB taxonomy): domain Bacteria; phylum Patescibacteriota; class Gracilibacteria; order Peribacterales; family Peribacteraceae; genus JAGORY01. The sequence goes on from JAKFXO010000086.1 coordinate 7,815, forward strand.
AGGGAATTTGGTGAGATACGAGCCTGGAGCTGCGCTTTCATGGCACGACGCTGTGCGTCACTAGGAGTGACGTTTTCGGCCATGCCGCGGAGTGAGTTCTCTAAGTCCATGAAAAAGGCAGTTTGCGCTTATTAAAACGGAAAAATGGAACTTCCGTTACAGAGGTTCTCAAGGAAAAATACGCTATTTCGACCAGAAATTGAAAAAAGATCAAGCATTATCACGAAGG
>JAKFXO010000131.1 GCA_021731345.1 Candidatus Peribacterales bacterium
AAAATTAACGAAGCAAAAGTAGCTGATTTCATACACGACCTCACGGATAATGTTTTATTGAAATATGTAATCTAGATTTTTCAAAACAGGCCAACCTTCCGGCCGGCCTGCTTTGGTGTGTGATTCGCTTAGTTCGCTGGTACGAGGATCGTGTTGCTCTGCATGGTGACTGCACCAATGCGTGCAAGAAGACGTCCTTCGATGCTCGCGTTCGTCTGGAGCGAGATGGACTGGTCAGCGAGGATACTGCCTTTGAAGATGGAACTTACGCCCAAGTTCGCAGACGTTCCTACCTGCCAGTAAATGTTTGCTGCCTTCGCTCCATCGATGAGCCTTACCTGACGGCCGGCGCTGACATTCAGCGTGGAAGCGATCTGGATGATGAAGACTGCATTCACGTCGCCTTTCGCATCAAACGTCAGGTCACCGGATGAAATCTCTAGGCCGGATGTGGACTTGTAGAGTCCTGGAGCCAGAGTGAGGCCACCAAGGTTTCCGGAGAGGCTGACAGGTGCAGTCGAACGTCCTGCAAGGTTGTTGTACGCAACCGTGAGCGCGGACTGCGCCTGACCTGCAAGTGTGTCTGCTGTGTGGATGCTTCCGTTACTGACAACGCCTGGAGCAAATCCGGTCACTGCTGTGCCAGCACTGACACCAAGATCACCCGAGACAGATGTAGGACCCGTGTTTGTCACTGTGGAACCTGCAAGAACTGCAAATGTCGATGCAGCTCCCAGTGTCACAGAAGACTGGTTCGTGTTTGAGACGGTCTGTCCTGTGGTGAATGACGATGTGAATTCTTGACCGACTGAGCTTCCTGCAAGGTCACTCGCACCGGTCATGATCGTGAGTGTGTAGATCGTATTTGGAATGAATCCATTATTCGGAAGGAACGTCGCGGTGGATCCGTTGGATGTTACGCGTCCGCCGATTCTGCTTCCGTTACTCGTCACCACGAATGTCGTTTCCGTGACCGTAGAGCCTTTCATGGTTTCATTGAACGTCACCGAGATGACGCTATTGAGTGGCACATTGCTCATCAGTGCGGCTGGAGACGTACTCACAACACGAGGGTGCACGGTGTCTCTGCCAAAGGATGAAGAAACAGACGATGACCAGGATGACGACATACTTGATGAGACAGAACTGGAGTAGGACGAAGAATAGGAACTGGAAGAAGATGTTGATTGCGTGTCCTCAATCGTCAGACCCATGTGGTACAAGCGGTGTGACAGATTTCGTTCCTGCAGCATGAGACGACGTGCGAAGTTATAAAACATTGTGCCACGGTCGACTGCATTGTTTGCGTACCACTCAGTAAGCAGACCTACAGCATCACGGTGGTACTGACGGTGACCAGCAAGGTCAGAGATAGAAATTTGATGTGCGGATGTCCATTCAGGATTTTCCGCCTGGATGAAGCCGTAACTCGGTGCCGATACTGGCGCGTCGATCGCAAAAGCGGACGGCAACATTGTGCCGACGAGAGTGAGCGCCAAAGCGGCGGTAGAAATCTTTTTCATGTGGATGGGAGTTTGAAGGGATAAAAAAATGTCGCCTAAGCGTCTTTACCCGCCAGGCAGTACATGTGAGACGTGCAGTGAGAGATAGCCTTACATCACACATACGCTGTACGTCATAAAAGAGCATCTTCTTCGTCTTAGTTTCCGTATATCTTCCCCTACTCCCTCTCTATGCGTATTCCTCTACCAGTTCTTGGTTTGAGCCTTCTTCTGTTTGCTGGTTGTACGTCCACCGTGTCTCAGAATGGTGGGCAGACAAGCTCTAGTAGCTCTGCCCTGCCGTGCACGATGGAAGCCAAAATCTGTCCTGACGGTTCGTCCGTCGGAAGAACAGGTCCTAACTGCGAATTTGCCGCATGCTCAGGAGCCAGAACATCGTGGACAGGCAGCACTGTCTCAGACGCAAACGTGACGTTTACCGCTCCTGAAGGTTTCGCTCTTGCACAGACATCGGAGCAAATTCTCGTGAAGTCCTACATTCCGCAGTGTGAACCGGGCTTTCTGTACTGTTTTTATTTCAACGCAGAGACGTATGCCGGAACAAATCTTAACGGTGCTGGAGTTGGCATCACAAAGCGTGCTGATCTCAAGACCGCAGATGATTGTATGACGGCACAGCCAGCTGGCTATGCAAACCTCAAGCCAGTGACTCACAGCGAAGTAGGATACAAAACTGCGCTCTTTGCAGGCCTTGATGATGCTGGAGCCGGACACTATGCACATGATCGTCTGTACCGCCTCTCGATTGAAGGCGTCTGTTACGAAATCCACCAGCGTATCGGTTTTACGCAAATTGCAAATTATCCTGCTGGTTCCATCAAAGAATTTACGACAAGCGATGAGGCAAATCTTCAGCTCTCACTCGATGCTGTCCTTAATCACATGACACTTCCGGGCGGACAACAGATTGTCTTCCCTGTGTCTTCTAAGTAATCGAAATCACAATGTTGTCGCTGCCATGCACTCGAAAGACGTGAGTAGTGCATGGCTACGCTGTGGATGATGTGCGAAATACCACTCATCCAGAACCGTTTGCCCCATCAGTTCTCACCTACTTCGCAGCTTGTGGGTTAAACCACGAGAGTCCCCATCCATGACCATCTGGGTCATAGAACGCATGCTGGTACATAAAACCGTAGTCCTCTGGTTCGTGTGCTTTGGATCCTCCATTAGCGATAGCCTTTGCCACCATGGTGTCGACAGCTTCACGGCTGTCGAGCGACAGACTCAGGAGAACTTGGCATCCTTTCGTCGGGTCAGCGATCGGCCTTGGTGAAATCTGTTGAAACTGTTCATGAGAAGCAAGCATCACGGAGATCGTGTCGCTCACGGCTATGCATCCCGAATTGTCGCTCGAGAACTCCGGCTTACTCTTGAAGCCCAGCGCTTCATAAAAAGCAGTCGACTTCTTCACGTCTTTTACAGGCAGAGTGATGAAAATGCTCGTAGGTATAGGAGTTGTGAGAAAGCAGTTTGATTCATTGATAGAAATTTCTTGGCTGGGGAGCATGGATTCGAACCATGGAATGGAGGCTTCAAAGGCCCCTGCCTTACCGCTTGGCTACTCCCCAAAAGAACCGGTGCTGATTCTACAGATATTTTTGTATTTCCGAAGCTGCAGAATCAGGCGAATTGAACAATTCCTCGTTGGAGGAATTCCGTGCCGTCTGAAATTTGATTCTGCATGTTCATACAAGTATAGCGGAAAACGCTACTTGTGTCCATAACCTTATTTTTTAGCGCTCTGTTTCATCACTTCTTTGACGGAGTCCAAAACAGCCGTAAACGTCGGCTTCATCACCTTCAGGTCCATCGGCGTCATAGCTGAAAGCACCCATGCAGCAAGGTCTACCTCAGTAGGCTTAGGGCCTAGGCCGATGCGGTGACGCGGAAAATTTTCACCAAAAATTTCAACGATGCTCTTCAGTCCGTTGTGTGTGCCTGGGCCACCCGTCATTCGTAGCCTGTGTGTACCGCGAGGAATATCAATGTCATCACAGAGGACAAGAAGCTGCAGCGCCGGATTCAGCTTGTAGAAATCTACAAGCTTCTTGATGCACTGGCCGGACAAGTTCATGAACGTTGTTGGTTTTACGAGCATGACGGAGACTCCGTCGATCTCCCCTTCTGCGGCCCAGCACAAAAACTTTTGTTTATCTTCGTACTGCGTGGCTTTGATTTCATCAGCCAAAACATCAAGCGCGATCCATCCCGCGTTGTGACGCGTCTTCGTGTATTGCTTTCCTGGGTTACCGAGGCCGACGATCAGAAAGGAAGGCTTCATCTTTGCAAGTATAGCTTTTTGCGGACAGAACGAGAATTGGCTACCGTCATTCTATGAAGAGAAAATTAAAGAAGAAAAAGAAGTCATGGACGCTGGTTCTTGCAGCTCTATTTGCAGGTTTCGGTTGTGTCTTGGTCATTCTGTTTGTGAGCCAAATGCCTACAATGCTTCCGTACGTCACGCTTCAGTTATCCGACCGCGCCATCGCTTTTCTGGAGTCCGTTGCCTCCCCTATTCGTATGGCGAGACTGTCATTCATGCCGCCCGACAAACAGATTGAGCTACCGGTCTACGGCGTGAAGCTCGTATCGGTATCGGATACCTGGCAAGCGCCACGTGGCAATGAACGTGTACATGAAGGCCAAGATATTTTTGCACCGCGCGGGACACCTGTTTTTTCCGGTACGTACGGATTTGTACGACGCATCTCGGTGAATACTCTTGGCGGAAAGCACATTCTAATCACTGGTGCAGGTGGACGCAGGTACTACTACGCGCACCTCAATGAATTTGCGCAGGGTCTGAAAGTCGGACAGGAAGTAGGCACCGGCACAGTGCTTGGATTTGTCGGCAATACAGGAAACGCAATCACCACTCCTCCACATCTTCACTTCGGGATGTATCAAGGACGCACCGCAATAAATCCGCATCCCCTACTCGTGGATCGTTAGTACCTACAAGAAAGCCTAGACGCTTGCCGATGTCTCTTCGCGGTTTTTGAAGAACTGATCTTCCATTAGGAAGTGGCGTGCAGCCATGAGCGCAACGAACGAGCCAGCGCTGAGTGCAATATCGAGAGATTCAAGATCGGGCTTCAGCATTTTGCGTGCGATGACGAATGCCAAGAGTTCAAGAACGGCTCCGATGCTGTGGTTGACGAGCATGCGTACAAGCTCAAGACCGATGACAGCAATGAGCGTGCGATTGATGAATTCGTAAAAAGTTTCTGTGGAGCTCCAGTCCATTACAATGAGAACTTTGACGCTTTCGTATCCGTACACCATGACTGCGATGACAGTCGCGGCTGCTACCACTTTCTCAAGCGAAAGTGATAAGCGTGTCCATAAACGCGTGAAAGATTTGTGCATATACAAAGGATACGTCATGCATGCTGATGTGACGAGAAAAATGTTTAGATTTTTGCTCCAAGATCAGCGAGAGCAGTGCGGAAAATTCCGAGTGCGCGCTCTATCTCTTCTTTACTTGGAGCGGACGTCAGATCATGCACGGCGCGGTTACGAAGTTTGTGCGCCCACCACACACCGTTGATGTCACGAAACCTCGGGCCTGCTGCTTTCAGTTTTTCACCGAGAGATCCTGCGTATCCAAGTAGTCTTAGAGCTTCATCGAGAATTTTGTCTGCCTCCACAAGTTTCAATGTCGGGTTGCCTTGAGCTTTTACTTTTTGCCATGCTTTTTCAATCGCGTGCCTCGCCCCAGCACGCAGTATCCTTCGCATTTGTGTGAGTATCATGAACCACACCAGCACCGAGGCGATGATGAGGAGAGCGATGAGCGCGAAAATATAATTCATTGTTTCACCGGTGGTTTTTTCTTTGGAGGCACCATGTTTTTCACATTTTCTTCAGCAGCGCGCTTTTGCATAGTCGATGCCACAAACTCAGCAAGAATTCCTTGTACTGTTGTTGCATCCTTCAAGTTCTTTTTGTGCATGTAGGCTTCCATGCACACAAGAACGAGTGCTTCTACTTTGCGTGGGCTTTTTACATATTCCATGGAGATCGTTCCTCCGGTGCTAATTTTTTCTAGACTTACTTCTCCGTATCCAATGAGCGTGCCGAAGATTCCTTTCACTTCGTACTCGATGCCTTGGATATCGCTATAAAGGACGCGTGCCGATGTTCGATGAAACCAGCCGTGCCACGCAAGGTCGATCACTCCTTTATTGGTGATGACCCATGCATCCAGATAGTAATCCATGAAATTGCGCATCCACCACAGTGCAACACCAAGTGATGACACGCTAATCCCGTACACGATGTATTTGGTTCGCGCGAAGTACAAAAGGCTCCAGACTGCGATGAAGACGAGTGACGGCAGCCACAAGGACTTGATGCCAAGAAGCCAGTGCTTATGAACCACCATCTTTATCTCCTCTTCGTCGTCGAGATGCTGGGTGAAGAAAAACTTGTTGAGCACAAGAGGAAGTCTACTACCTCCTTCTAGAAGGCGGAAGCTGCGATTCACCAGATCCGATCTCTCTGGTATACTACGTACGTATGGCGACGAACCTCAGCAGGAGAAGTATTTTGTTCCACGTCTTTGACGTCACGCTTAATATCGTGATCATCGTTGCGATCGTGGGAATCATCCGCACGTTCATCGTGTCCCCTTTCCAAATCGAAGGAAACTCGATGGTCGATACGCTCGAACATAAGGAGTACATCGTCATCAATAAGTTCCGCTACCTCTTCGGTGAGCCACAGCGTGGCGATATCGTCGTGTTCCGTCCGCCGACTGATGAAGGGAAATACTACGTAAAGCGCGTCATCGGTTTGCCGGGTGATACGGTCGTTGTGCGTGATGGCAAAGTGTTTATTCGTGAATCAAAGAAAGGAGATATCGAGCTCAACGAGCCGTACCTCTCTGACGCAAACCAGGGAAAGACGTATCGTTTCAACTCCAACGGAGGCATCTCTGCTGGTGACACGTCGGAAGAAGTTTTTGAAGTTCCCGATAGCCAATACCTCGTTCTTGGCGATAACCGCCAGGGAAGCTTGGATTCACGCAGTTTCGCGTATCTCGGTACACATCAGACAGCATACGTTCCACAGAAGAATATCAAAGGCAGCGTATGGTTTGTGGCGCTCCCCGTAACGAAGATCCACGCATTCGAGGCGCCTCAGTATCAACTCTAAACACTTGCGGTTAGGGAGCCTTTCTAGTACCATTGTTTCGTTCGACCCGCTTTTTTCGCGTATCCCATGAATACTATCGTTACCTACTTCCGTGAAAGTCTTGAGGAGCTTCGCCAGGTCCGCTGGCCGACGCAGCAGCAAGCAATTCGCCTGACGGTCATCGTCATCGGATTCATCATTGTTGCCTCTCTTTTCTTCGGAGTCGTTGACCTCGGTTTCTCCGAGATCATCCGCATCACATTTGCTTAAACGCATTTAGCCCACCTTTCACATGGTCAAACAGGACCCCTCAGCAGGTAGAAACTGGTACGTGGTTCACACGTATTCGGGTTACGAGGACAGCGTCAAAAAGTCTATCGAGCAGCGCTCGGAGACGTTTGGCATGAAGGACTACATCTTCACCGTTGTTGTTCCGAAGGAGAAGCAAATCGTCTTTAAGCGTAACGAGCCTGTGGAAGAAGAGCGCAAGCTTTTCCCGGGTTACGTTCTCATCGACATGATCGTGACGGATGAAAGCTGGTACATGGTTCGTAACACGCCAAACGTCACTGGCTTCGTCGGTTCCGGTAACATTCCGGTTCCTGTGACTCCTGAAGAATTTGGTGTCGTAGAGCGCCGTATGGGTGAAGAAACTGCCAAGTTTAAGAGTGACTTCCAGGTTGGTGATCTCGTGGTCATCATCGATGGTCCGTTCAAGAACTACGAAGGCGCTATCGATGCCGTCGACGTCGACAAAGGCAAGCTCACAGTCCTCGTTCTCATCTTCGATCGCGACACTCCAGTGGAGCTCGACTTCACGCAGGTCCGCAAGAAGTAGGGGCAAATCCTTAATCTGCTCTACAACGGAAACGCCGTCTCTTCCATTGTTCTTTGCGCTTGCCGCGCGGACAATTTGCCGTAATTTCCTCATCCCTTCTTACCATGCGTGCCTCCAAACTCATTTCATTCGCTGTCGCTCTCTCGACCATCGTCCCCTCTTCCGCTTTTGCCTTGGAAGGCATCGGACCTCGCGTCACCGTCACGGGCATCGTTGAGCAAATTAATATCAGCTCAGAGCAGGCCTTTAGTGAAGAAGGAGGCGAAATCGTTCTCAAGGCAACGAATGGACAGACCGTGAATATCGTTCTGACGAAAGATACTCAGATCATTTCCGAGGGACGCCTCAGCCGTAAGTACATGATCCCGGCGAATGTCGTGAAAGGTATGCAGGTGAGAGTTCGCGGATGGAGAGTGAACAGCAACTCGCTCACGGCTTCACTTCTCGTCATCATGAACATCGAGCTTAACCCTGTTCTCTCCCAGAA
>JAKFXO010000083.1 GCA_021731345.1 Candidatus Peribacterales bacterium
GATCGTGTTGATCGTGAGCAAGCACTTGGCAAAGTTGCCAAGTGCTTGCTCACGATCAACACGATCAATAAAGAAACCTTCCTCGCACCATGGCACGGGCTCCAAGATCCAATCCTTCGACTTTCCCCACGCCAGCATGTCGGACACCGAACACTTCAGCGTATTCACGCGTAAAGACTTACGGAGCGGTTTTACCGTCCATTCATTCAACGCCTTTAAATCCGTCAAAGCCGAGTAGCGGTCGAAAGCAGGAAACATTGCACGAAGGGTAGAGTAAAGAGAGGTCGAAACGAAGCCCTGAAGCCACGAATCATTGACTTTTCATCATAAAAGTTTATGATGGAATAAGAGCTTCCTGTCAAAAATGGCCATCAATGCACTACGTATTCCCGGCATTCAGGACACTCCCGATGACTGGGGGGATTTTTCCCATGAACTTGATGGTGTCATGAGAATTGATATATCACTCGGAAACATAGACCCGACGGGACTGAGTCGTGATGAATGGATGGGGAAAATGCTCTCCCAAGAAGCAGGTGCTTTGGGTCAAGGTCACTACGATGTTTTGATGGCGCACTCATTTGGAACACATCGCGCTATCGGACTCGCGCAGCAGATGACTTCGATCAAAGCTGCTGTTCTCATGAACCCTCCACGTAACGACATCGCGGAACGTGCCGCACTACCGTCAGCCGAGACGCGCAGTACCTGGTCACGCAGAGAACCCGAGACCCCGATGGAAAATCTTCTGTTGTATGTATCGCTTGATATGAATGACCGGACATTCGCTGATTTTGCGAGGCGTCATGAAGAGGTCAGCGGATCAAGGCCGGAACGGAAAAAGCTCTCAGTATTATTTGATTACCTCAAAAGCAGCACGCCGTTTGGACGCCGATTGGAAGAATACGAAGGCGATACTCCGTTACTCGTTCTGCAATCCTCCGATGATCCGTGGCGCATCGACAATTTGCGTGAATCAAAATCCGTAAGAATCGTTGAGCTGCAGCGCAAGATGCACTATCCGCATGTGAGTGATCCACAGACAACCGCAAGCATTATTAGGGATTGGTTACAGGAAATAGGCGTCCTCACGACTCAGTTCCAGGCTCCTCCGTACGTCGAAAGTGAGCAACAGACTACGAACCCCACGTCGCTGGTTTTGTGATGTCGTTTCGAGTGTAAATCGCTTGTGAGAGTAAGCCTTCGATTTGATGAGAAGGCATTGTCCTGAGCACAGGAGGGAGATCACAGGTTTTGTATAAACCAGTAAAGTTGGAGCGCCCTAAGTGTGCACGCATGGAAAATGTGCCCTGGAGCCAACGAAGAATCTGAGAATTCGGATCACGTGCTTCATTGAATGTGTATGAGTGATCCGCAATGTCCCATCGTTTACCCATCCTGTCTGCAAACATGGTTGTCAGCAAATCATCACTGATAGCACCGATATAGCGATGACCAATTTGGTGTCGAATGGATGTCAGGGCTGGCGTGTCACCAAGCGTTGCACCGCCTGGCATGAAGCGATACCAACTATGCTGACTTTCATCCAGCCAACGATGGGCTTCAGAACCGGGCTTTGTAGGATTTGGAACCTGAACTTTGAGAGCGCCTTCGCCTACATTCGCATATTCCACATTGTGCCAACGTGCACCAATGAGCTGCAGCGAGTGCCTCTCCTTCTCATCCATGAGTGATGAAAGCCCATTACCGATATAGTGGTTACTTGGATAGAGCCAGGTGTCATCGTCACACTGAAGCATATTTGCAGGTGGATGCGCCCATGCGCCCGATAGCATCGATTCTTCCATCCAATCCCCTACCCCTTTTAAGACTCCGTTTTTACCGTCGACATGTGACACATCATGCGGCTCAACAACAAAAAGTCTATGACCACCGTCCTTCGGGTCGCGGATGTCACTCATGCATCTTTCAATACCTACCTGCACATCAGTCATAAGCTCCATAACTGCAGCACTATCGGTTATACATCGATGATTCGTTCCATGATCCAATCCGACAACCAGATCTGCCGATAGATCAGCATCCGTCGCTTGCTTGAGGAGTCGTGGCAGTACTGCGTTTAATTTCGTACGACTTTTTTCACATGCGGCAAGAACGATGAGGAGCCGACTGTGATCAAGTTCACTCACGGACAAACGAAGCCGATCCTCCAGAGATGCAATATCGGAAAGGTCTTTCGCAATAAGAGAAAGCTCTCCACAGATACCGGATTCCGATGGCGTACGATTTTGTACTCCTGTCTTCGTCAACATTGCACCATTGTGAAACGCATCTGGGAAATGTCAAGAATACCAAACAATCGTTTGCCACAGTCAAAATTATGAATGAACGAAGCAATTGCATGGACAAACTTGCTGTACTCGTAAAAATGCAGCCATGGAAAAAGCTGAGTGGAGTAGCCAATTGCCGGTAATCAAAGCGCCAGAGACTCGTTGCGTCGGCTGTGCATTCACGCGCGCTGACCTAGAGAATTCGACTGCTCTCAGAAACCTCCTCGCAGCGGAAGGCAGTTTAGATGACTGCCCAATACTCGCCGAACCTACACAACCAAACTCACCAGCTTCCCCGGCACATAAATCTCTTTCTTGATCTCGCCAGTCAGATACTTCTGCACGTTCTCTAGTTCCTTGGCCATCTTCAAGATGGATTCTTTTGGCTCATCTTTGGACACAACAACCTCACCGCGAATTTTGCCGTTCACCTGCACAACCACTGTGACCGTCGACTCAATGATGAGTGATGCATCAAATGCCGGCCATGCCTGATTCACAACAAAATCTTTGCCGCCGAGCTTCTCCCACATTTCCTCCGCAAGGTGTGGAGCGAGCGGAGACACGAGGAGTGTGATCGTCTTTCCCATCTCTTCTGAAAACGACTCTTCTTTCTCAATCGCGTTCAGAAGTTCCATCAGTGCACTGATAGCCGTATTGAAATGCAGTGTCTCAATGTCTTCGGTAACTTTCTTGATAGTCTTGTGCAAAACGGCTAATACTTGCGGTTTATCTTGTATCACTTTTTTGTTCGATTTTTCTGTAACCGTCTTATAGAGACGCTGCACGAAACGTGAAATTCCTTTGATACCGGTATCACTCCAGTCGCCTCCATCTGTGAATGGCCCCATGAACATGAGGTACATACGGAACACGTCGGCACCGTTCCACTCCACAAATGAGTCGGGGCTTACGACGTTTCCTTTAGACTTACTCATCTTGGCACCTTGATTTGTGATGAGCCCCTGATGCACGAGTTTCTGGAACGGCTCGGAGTGTGAGACGTGTCCGAAATCTTTGAGAGCCATCATGACGAAGCGCGCGTAGATGAGATGCATGCACGCGTGCTCGGGTCCGCCGATGTACATGGACACTGGCATCCACTTTTTCTCGAGTGCTGGGTCAATAAACGTCTTCGAGTCAGCCTCCATGAGGTAACGAAGATAGTAGAAGCTGGAACATACGAACGTATCCATCGTGTCGAACTCCGGCCTCCAGCCTTTGCCAAAAATCTTCTCGGTGCGCTCTATGAACTCTTTGGATTCAGTGAGCGGAGACTTACCAGTCGGCTTAAACTCAACGTCTGTCGGAAGCGTCCACGGCAAGTGTTCATCAGGTACTGGATGTGGCTTACCTTCTGGATCATAGACAATAGGAATAGGCGCACCCCAGTAACGCTGGCGCGAGACGAGCCAGTCGCGGAGACGATACTGAATGGTCGACTTTGCGATCTTCATCTCGTTCGTCATGAAATCGATAATGTCATCACGAACCTCTCCCCAACGACGACCCTTAAACTTATCAGGCTTCTGCATGATGGCCTGAGGTTCTTTGGCGTAACAGTACTCAAGATTCTTCACCTTCTTGGCTTCCACAGGATCTTCCGGGAACATGACCGGGCGGAGTGGAATATCGTATTTTTTGGCGAACTTAAAGTCGCGCTCATCGTGTGCGCTGCAGTGGACAATACCCGTGCCGTAGTCCATGACGACGAACGATGCGACCCAGAGTGGCAAATCTCCTGTGCCAAACGGATCCTGCACATAACGTCCCGTGAAGATGCCTTCGACATGTTCATCGAAATTGTATTTCTCCGTGGCCTTCAGCTTCTTCATGCGTGCCACGAAATCCATCACCTCTTTCTCATACTTGGTACCCTTCACCATTTTTTCAATGAGCGGATGCTCCGGAGCGATGACCGAGAATGTTTGCGCCATGAATGTCTGTGGCACAGAGTCGAAGACTTCAAACTCATCACCGAGATCCTTGATCTTGGACATAATATTCACGCCTTCATTTCGGCCGATCCAGTTTCGCTGCATGACCTTCGTCTTCTCCGGCCAATCCAAACCAGGAAGCCCATCCAAAAGTTCCTGTGAATATTTCTTGATGTTCCAATACCACTGATCAAGCGGCTTCTGGATGACCTCCGTACCACAGCGCTCACATTTGCCGTCTTGGCACTGCTCGTTTGCAAGCACGGTCTGATCTTTCGGGCAGTAGTTCACGTTCCCAAGCTTCTTATATGCAAGCTTGTGCTTGTACATTTGCAAAAACAGCCACTGCGTCCAACGGTAATACTCAGGATCAGTCGTGCTCAGCGTCTTCTTCCAGTCGTACATACAGCCAATGCGCTTGAGCTGCTCGATCATTGTTTTCACGTTCTTTGCCGTGGACTCAGCCGGTTTCACGCCAGTTTTGATGGCGTAGTTTTCAGCAGGAAGTCCAAACGCGTCAAAACCCATAGGAGCAAAAACGTCGAAGCCCTGCATCTTCTTATATCTCGCGAATGAATCCGCAGGAGCGTAGTTGTACCAGTGTCCAACATGGAGCTTGTCACCACTTGGATACGGAAACATCACCATCGAGTAAAAAGGCTTCTTCGCTTTCGCAAGATCGGACGTATAGACGCCTGCATCTTCCCACTTTTTTCGCCATTTGGCCTCTATCTCTGAAGGGACGTAGTCGGACATGGCGGAATACTACTGATGAGGCGTGCTCGGGACAACCCCGGAATATCACCAAAAAGCGCAGCAGGATCAAGAAACCTCTGATATAGTATCGCTTCCAGATGGCCAAACTACCCACCGTTGCGATCATCGGCCGCCCAAATACGGGCAAATCCACGCTCTTCAACCGGCTTATCAATAAGCGCCGTTCCATCGAAAGCGATATTGCAGGAACAACACGTGACCTTATCAGCCACCGCGTTGACCTCGATGAAATGTCATATTTGTTGGTGGATACCGGAGGTATTGGCGCTACCGCTGACAAAGACTTTGAGGATGACGTCGCTGAGCAGTCGCTTCTCGCACTTGAGTTTGCGGACCTCATCGTCTTCACCGTCAACGCAAAAGAAGAGATCACGTCGGATGACCGCAAAGTCATGGACATCATCCGAAAGAAGCGCCGACGTCACGTTCCGGTCATCGTTGCACTCACAAAAGCAGACACCCCAGAAAAGCGTGATGCACTGATCCTCGATTTCAACGAAGCAAACATTGGCGAAGATTTTTTGACCGTCAGCGCTCCACACCTCATCGGCATCGGTCGCTTGAACGAACTCATCGTCAAACACCTGAAGGCTCTGAACTTTGAAAAGCAGCCAGAGGAAACAGGTGATTCGCCTCCACGCATTGCCATTATCGGACGACCGAACGTCGGAAAAAGTTCTATCGTGAATGCACTGATGTCCGACGGCCAACGCGAGAAATCTCCGGTGCTCGTGTCACCAGTTGCCGGTACGACGCGAGACAGCATCGATACCGAAGTGACCTACCATGATAAGCGTTACATCATCGTGGATACCGCGGGTCTGCGAAAACAGGCCTCGCGTCGCGATGATGAAATCGAACGTTTTTCTGCGATGCGCACACTCACCGCTGTCGAAGGGGCAGACATCGTTATTCTGGTTCTCAGTGCGAATGAAAAGCCTACACAGCAAGATAAGCGCATCGCTGCAATGGCAGTGGAAAGCGGCAAAGGTCTCATGGTGCTGCTCAATAAAATCGACATGCTGAAGGGCGAGAAGCGCGCCGATGGCATCGGGTACATCACGGATACGCTCCACTTCGTTACGAAGTTTGCACGCGTGATCCCCTGCTCCGCCGTCACTCGTGAAGGTCTCGTGAAGCTCTTCGACATGGTAGAAGCCGTTCAGATGAGCCGTGTCCGTCGCATCCCCACAGGTCAACTCAACCGATGGTTTGAGGAAAACGTGAAGGGCAAACCTCTCGGAGAAATCTCAAAGACGAAGTACCTCACACAAGCCGATGAAATTCCACCGACGTTTATCCTCTTTGTCAGAAACCCACGCGCAGTTGCTGCGTCACAACTTCGGTATCTGGAGAGTCAGCTTCGAAAAACATTCGGCTTCGACGGAACACCCATCCGCTTCTTCATGAAGCCAACCGAAAAAGATGGAATCACAGAGAAGAGGAAAATTAAGTAAGTCCTATCCTCTGCCCTGCTTCATGTCTTTCACGCGTCCATCCTCGTGAATCGGAAGCGGATATTCACGAATGGCGACCTCGAGCTTGTCGAGAAGCTTCACTGGATCATCGTCAAACACCATGTTTGGCGGAATCTTACGGCGGCAGAGTTCTTCGACAACGTGAGGAATAGCGTTACTAATACCTCCGGAGTTGGTGATGATACCAATGGGACGTCCTTCCTCGTATGCGATCGTGAGTTCATTGAGGGTTCCGATTCCACCACCAATAATGACAACAGCATCCGATGAACGAATGTTAATGATGTCGCGCTCCATGAATCCCATACCCGTGAAAATGATGATGTCGTGCCCTGCTGGGGAGAGGTATTCATTGATGTGCTCGTACTCCGAGAATGCGGGAGAAATACCAATCGTCAGTCCTCCCTGCTCTTTTGCGGCAAGGAGCGAATCATGCGGAAGACCAGGGCAAGCACCGTTAATCAGAATGTGGTTGCGCTTTGCGATCTCATGCCCGAGCGACGTCGCCTTTTTGCGAGCTACTGGATCTTCGATCTGAGGTCCGCTTGCGGAGCCCATGACGCCAATCTTGAGTCGTCTGTTGTGCATAGAGTGTGTGGGAAACAGTGTAGTGAGAAACGGAAGTGATGAGACAACGGTTCGGTTAGGTCGCCAGTTCTTCGGTGCAGAGTTTTTTCAGAACGGGGGTGATGTCAGTTTTGATCTGATCGCAACGAGCGATGTCGCCTGTAACCTTGGCAAGACAGAGCGCCAAATAATCTCCTCGTGTTGGTTCGCCAGTATTGATAGGAATAGTGTCTATCAGTACACCGCAAAGACGTACATCTGTTTTTCGCGTCGCCCACTCGATGTCCTGCATGCGTGCAACAAAATTTTTGTCATCGGAATCGTTCTTCACCTGTTTCCAATATGCCGATGTCTTCTTCAGTTTCATCTGAGTTAAAGCTGCGGCACTCAAACGCTTTACGACTTTCTTTGGCTCAGGGGCAACTTCACGCAAAACTTTCACCGCAGTGTCCACTTTCCCGCGATCTACACCTGCACTTGCAAGTAGCGTCGCAGCAGTTCTAGCGCCAACTTCTGCTTTCGCAATTGTTTCAGCAGAACCAAAGTTGGCATCTGTGGGCGGCACGAACGCGCAAGCGATGAAGCCAAGAACCATGCCTGTAGTGATGAGTTTTCTCAGCATTATTATTTGATTCTCTCCCACCAGATTTCTCCGAGTGGTAGAAGAGAAGGAGGAGGAACGGCAGGTTTTGAACGGCTGCCAGTCACGACAGTCGAAGGGAACTGGATAAGCATTCCCCTCGTAAACGGCACGGTCTTGAGAGCCGATTCATCTCTCCAGTCTGTGTCTTTGCCGGTCAAATCTTTTCGAATGGCTGCCGATAGTTCTTCCATCGTATTTTCTGCCTGAAGTGGTGTGATTGATTTATTTTTAACCTCAATCATGAGTAGTCCTGATGCAAGTAAGCGCGATGCCTCAATGACG
>JAKFXO010000028.1 GCA_021731345.1 Candidatus Peribacterales bacterium
TACCTCATGTTTTCTCAAACAGTGGATGTTCACATCGCCTATCTCCGGCGTAAGCTCGGCAAGAGCGTCATCGAGACCGTACCCGGTCAGGGCTACATGATCCCCACAGACTAAGACCATGTTCAAGCGCATCAGCTACCGCATCGCACTACAGTTTACCGCGTTCGTACTCGGGCTTTTTCTTGTGAACGGTATCATTTTTCTAGCTGCTGATATCACGAATGCACGGCGCCAGACGCACTTCCGCCTCTCGCGTGAATCTTTTATTGCTATTCGACATATTGATCATCCGAGCTTCCCTGATATGCACCCGGAGGATTTGCCAATGCAGATTCGCGACCGCGTTCGTTTCATCGATGCATCGGGCACCACGCTCTACGCAGGACGATATTTTACTGACGTGCCGTTTTCATCGGGGCAGGGATTTTCACGCATACGCATCGCAGAAGATGACATGAGTGTTCTCACCATTCCTGTCATGGTCGAGGGGAAATTGAAGGCGTATGCGCAGATTGCGGACATGGAACGTCTGAGGCTTAACGACCTTCCTCTTCGCGCTTTTCTCTATCTCATCGTCAGCATTTCCGTGTCGGCGCTCACATTCCTCGTGGGTATTTTCTTTGCGCGTAGAAGCTTGAAGCCCGCCGAAGAAATGATGATGCGTCTTGAGCAGTTTACGCAGGATGCAAGCCATGAACTCCGTACGCCGCTTGCAGCGCTCAATTCATCGCTCGATCTCGCACTGAAAACCGGTAAACACCAAGAAGGTCTGCATTCTGCGAAAGAAGATGTGAAAGACATCACAGTTCTTGTGGAGAGACTTCTGGAGCTTGCACGTATCGATAAATTTGTGTTGGGCGATGAAGAGGTGGACTTCACAGCACTCGTGACGGATACCCTCGAAAAGTACCGCATTATCGCAAAAGAAAAAGGAATTGCAGTCGATGCCGTGATTGCAAACGGGATCACTGTGAGGGGTGATGCAGCGCTTCTACGGCAAGTGATCTCCAATCTCTTCATGAATGCTGTGAAATTTAACAAGCCATCCGGCACCATCAAGATTCTTCTCACCAAGAAAGAGCTGTCAGTTGTCGATACCGGCATTGGCATCTCGCCGAATGATGTACCGAACATCTTCAACCGATTTTTCCAGGCAGATACATCGCGAGCTAAGGAAGGATTTGGCCTTGGCTTAGCCCTGACGCGGCGCATCGTGGAGCTCCACGGGTGGACAATTCGCGCTGATAGCGTGCTTGGGAAAGGCACAACATTTCGTATCGCTATACAGACGGCGTAGTTCTTCTTAACCGTCTCTTAAAGTTGTCGGTCTACAGTGACCGCGTTCTTGGAAGAGATAGGAAACGAAGGCGAACCACCCACTTTGAACCAGATAGGTTCCGTAGACCGCCGCAGTACGGGAGCACTTGCGGCGAGTGAAAGAGAGGTAGCCGGTCACGTGAGGGATGATCGGTTGCCAGGGGAGCCTCGCGCAGTGCGGGGCTCTTTTATTCTGTGTAAGGATTGTTCTTGGTGCTCGTCTTAATGTCGTTAACCTTACCCCTCCTCATATGACCCTCGAACGACGCAACACCCTACTTCTCGCAGGACCGACTCTCGCCCTTGTCCTTTGGATGAGCGCAGAAGCCGCCTTCGCTATGTTCCCAGAAGATGTTGGGCGCTCTCCGTATGTACCACCAGCAGGCACGACGTCTTCCTCTTCTCCGGCAACTCCTCCATCGGCAACGCCATTTTCGACCAAGCAATTTCTTGACGTTCCATCCACGCATCCACAGTTTGAAGCTATCGAGTACCTCCGCACGCATAACATCCTCAAGGGTGACTACACCGACGGTAAATTCCACCCAGAGAGGCGTATTCGCAGAGACGAACTCGTACAGCTCATGACGAGCGATTTCCTTATGTCGAATCGTGATAATTCATGTCTCAACAAAAACGGTGCAGGCATTCGTCTCTTCAATGACGTCAACGCTGACACCGTTCATGCACTCGATATCTGTAACGCCAAAGTCTCTGGCATCATCCATGGATACGCTGACGGATATTTCCGTCCAACACGCCTTGTGAGCTTCGTTGAGGCTGCCAAGGTCGTCAGCCGCATCTTCCGTGTCAGTCAGGAACAGGGAGACACAGCCGACCAGCGTTGGTACTTCGTGTATGTCGACTCGCTCTCCAAGCGTAACGGCATTCCGACGAGCATCCGCTTCCTCGCTCAGCCAGTCACGCGCGGCGAGGTTGCCGTGATGATCTATCGTGCAAAGATGAACATCACGAACCAGCCATCTCAGAGTTGGGAGAACTTGAGTAAGTAATTCGCTCTACAGCGAAAAGGATAGAGGGAGGCGAAAGCCTCTCTCTTTTTTTTGACGTATGTATCTATGCCACCTGCTTCGCATCCTGCTCCTGCTGCAGGCTCGCCTTCACGCGCATTGTCGCGATGATGCCTGCGCGTTCGGCTTCATCCAGACGGAGCTTGATGTACTTCACCGTTTCTTGCAGGTCAGGAATCATCTTGTGTTCTAGTGCGTTCACGCGGCGACGTGTTGTTTCTAGTTCGATGGCCATGTTCTCCGCTTGCTTCTCGATTTCTGCGAGTTTGATAAGCGTCTCAAAGGCGCTGTCGAATGCATCGATAGCGCGGTCAAGAAGCGTATTGGTTTGTGCGTAGCCATAGTTACGCACAGTGCCTTCTTTCTTGAGTTTGAAGAATGGGATTTTGACACCCATGACGCTGCGCGTTTCCACTGTCAGTTCGATCGTCGCTTGCGGAGAGCTCAGTGCGTTCTCCACCTCAGCATCAGAGAGCCAAGCAGACGCAGTAAGGAAGCTCATGAACGCATCGCCAAGCTCGGCTTCCACGCGCGTACGCAAATCCTTTGCAGATCGAATGATCGCAAGGAACTGCTGCATGAGACCATCCTGTTTGTCTTTGAGAAGTTTGTGGCCGCGTTTCGCAGACGTCGTGGAGCGCTTCAGCTCCATGAGTGCCATGCGGGTCGGATTGACGCGGAGAAGGGTCACGGTTGAATGAGGGGAAGGAAGACGAGGTCTTATGACTTAGGTAAATATTTATCGATGTGAGCGCCTTTGACGCGCTTGAGTTCGGAACGTGGGACGAGGGACAAGAGTTTCCATCCGATGCGTAGAGAATCGTAAATTGAACGGTTCTCCTGCTCGCCTTGGGTGATGAATTCTTTTTCAAATGCGGATGCAAATGCGAGATAGGCTTTGTCCGTATCATTGAGTGACGATTCGCCAAGGATGACGGCAAGTTCGCGGACTTCCACGCCGCGTGCGTAACAAGCGGTCAGCTGTGCGTCCATACCTGAGTGATCCTCGCGCGTTTTTCCTTCACCCTGAGCCTTACCCTTGAGACGCGAGAGCGAGCCCATCGGGATGACTGGTGGATAGATACCTTTCTGGTGGAGACTTCGGTCCTGACGAATCTGACCTTCTGTGATGTATCCCGTGAGATCAGGAATCGGATGCGTGACGTCATCTTCCGGCATCGTGAGGATCGGGATCTGCGTGATGCTTCCTTTGCGTCCACGGATGCGACCAGCACGCTCGTAAATAGTCGCAAGGTCGGTGTACATGTAACCCGGGTAACCACGGCGACCAGGTACTTCTTTGCGCGCCGCAGACACTTCACGGAGTGCTTCACAGTAGTTCGTCATATCCGTGAGGATCACGGTGACGTGATAATCTTTTTCGTAGGCTAAGTATTCCGCAACGGTGAGTGCGAGACGTGGCGTGGCGATGCGTTCCACCACAGGGTTATCTGCAGTGTTGAGGAACAGCACCGCACGAGCGAGTGCGCCGGTCTTTTCAAATTCCTGCTGGAAGAATTGTGCCTCCTCAAATGTCACACCCATGGCCGCGAAGACGACGGCAAACTTTCCATCTTCTTCCTCACCAACCTCGGCGCCCTGAGAGTCCACATCTTTCTTCGTGAGAACGCGAGCCTGACGTGCGATCTGCGCTGCGAGCTTACTGTGTGGCAAACCTGCACCGGAGAAAATAGGCAGCTTCTGACCGCGCACAAGTGTGTTCAGGACATCGATAGTGGATATACCGGTCTGGATGAAGTCATCTGGGAACTCGCGAGACGCTGGGTTGATCGGGTAGCCGTTAATATCGACACGCTTCTCTGGAAGAATTTTTGGACCTCCGTCGATCGGATCACCTGCACCACTGAAGATGCGACCAAGCATGTCCTCCGAGACACCAAACTGGAACGTGCGGCCAAGGAAACGAACGGTGGTGCCTTCGGTCTTGAGTCCCTGCGATGGCTCGAAGAGCTGCACGATGGCGAGTCCTTTGCGGGATTCAAGCACTTTACCAACGCGGTGTTCGCCGTTTGGGAGCGTGATATCGCAGAGTTCGTCGTAGGCGATGCCCTCGACACCCTCGACCATGAGGAGTGGTCCTGAGATGCTTTTAACTGTTTTGTAGGCGGTAAGAGACATGGGAGTCGGGGGAAGAATGCGGAGATTAGGCGGCGATCATGAGACTCTGAACGTTCTCGTCGATCAACTTTTCAAGAGCGTCGAATTTCTCCATTTCGTTTTCTGGATACAAGTGAGCTTTTGCAATTTCATCTTTCACCGAGAGAGAACGGAGTTTCTGGAATTCAAAATCTTCCTGCTCAATGACCGGCACGGCTGCATCCGCAAAGCGGAAAATGGCGCGCAGAATGCGGTACTGCTTCTTGATCGACGTGTACGCGTCCATTGCGTCGTATGCGTTCTGGAATAAGAAGTCTTCACGGATCATGCGTGCGGTTTCGAGGATGAGCTGCTCTTTTGGCGAGAGTGCATCGGTACCGACGAGACGCACGATTTCTTCTAACTTGTTTTCCTGCTGCAAGATCGTGAGTGCGCGTTCGCGGTTCTTCATGAAGTCTTCTGCAATGGTGCTTGCAAACGTGCTCGCAAGATTTTCAGCGTAGAGCGTGTAGCTCTGGAGCCAGTTGATAGCGGGGAAGTGGCGCTTGTAAGCCAAGCGTGCATCAAGTGCCCAGAAAACTTTGGTCACGCGGAGCGTGTTTTGCGTCACTGGTTCCGAGAAGTCTCCACCCGGAGGTGAGATAGCACCGATCACCGAGAGTGAACCTTTGCGGTTTCCAGAACCAAGACAGCTGACAGCACCCGCACGCTCGTAGAAACCTGCAGTACGTGAGCCGAGGTACGCTGGGTAACCTTCTTCACCTGGCATTTCTTCTAGGCGTCCGGACATTTCACGCATCGCCTCTGCCCAGCGTGATGTGGAGTCGGCCATGAGAGCGACGTCGTAACCCATGTCGCGGTAGTACTCCGCAATCGTAATGCCTGTGTATACAGACGCTTCGCGCGCGGCCACCGGCATGTTGGATGTATTTGCGATGAGCACCGTGCGCTTCATGAGTGGCTCACCGCTGTTTGGGTCGATGAGGTGAGGGAATTCGGTGAGAACTTCTGTCATCTCATTGCCGCGCTCGCCACAACCGATGTAGATGATCACCTGCGCGTTGCAATACTTCGCAAGGCTCTGCTGCGTCACCGTTTTTCCTGCTCCGAATGGTCCTGGAATTGCACCAGCTCCTCCTTTAGCCATCGGGAACAGAGTGTCGAGAATACGCATGCCTGTCGCCAAAATATCTGTGGAGACCAACTTGCCCTTCACTGGACGTGCGATGCGGATGGGCCACTTTTGCAGCATTGTGACCGGAACTTTTTTGCCATCGGGGGTCGTGATCGTTGCAATCACTTCTTCGATCGTCTTCTTTCCTGATTCAATCGAAGCGACGACTCCTTCCATTCCCGGAGGAACCATCACGCGGTGTTCGATGAGCGTGGTTTCTTGCACGGTACCAAGCACGTCACCTGACTTCACTGCGGTGCCAACGGCAACACTCGGGCGGAAGTCCCACTGAACTTTTCTGTCCAAACCGGGCACGTCGATGCCACGACTGATGAACGGGCTAGCTGCCTTTTTCTCGATCTGTTCGAGTGGGCGCTGAATTCCGTCAAAGATCGATGTCAGGAGTCCTGGGGCAAGATCCACCGAGAGCGTTTGTCCGGTCAGTTCTACAGGCTCACCAGGGCGAACGCCGGAGGTTTCCTCGTAGACCTGAATGGACGCGGTGTCGCCGTGCAATTCGATGACTTCACCGACAAGGCGCTCTTTGGCCACGCGGACGACTTCGTACATCTTTGCCTGGCGCATGCCAGAGGCGACGACGAGAGGTCCTGCGACTTTGGTGATGGTGGCGGACATAACGGGGGAGGAGAAAAGAATTATTTCAAAATGTCGGAGCCCACGGCGCGCTCAACAATTTTCTTGAGACGTTCCAAGCCGTAGCCTGAAGAACCGTGGTGACTAGGAAGTGGGATGATGGCAGGGAGTGCGCCACGAGACAGGCGCTTCAGGTCTTCCTGCGAGAGTTGTGTCATGAGATGCTCAGAAACGAAGACGATGCCGTACACGTTGCGTTCGCGTCCGTCTTCTATGCGGATAGCCTTCTTAAGGCGCATGAGTTCGCTCACGGCATCCGTGCCTTCCTGCGTAGGGACCACATCCACGCCAAGAAGTGCGAAACCAGCAACAGCTTCCTTGGAGCCCACGATGGCGATGCGATACGAAGACATGATTAGTCGGCGTACGGGGAAGCGGACAAGAAAGGCGGCAGAAGTTTTTTCAGTTCATCGGAGCGTAAGCCTGCAGATGCACCAACGAGAATGGTACGTAGTAGCTTGAGCTGTGACTGTGCGATGGCGGCAAATGCGAAGATCGGTTCAATGGTGAGCGGACGCATACGCATCTGTGCGATGTCGAATGCGATGGCCTTTGCAAGGCCGCGCTCAAGGACGATCGTCGAGTCTTCCGCCGTCTGAATACTATCGGCGAGTGCGGAGCTGAGGTGAGAGCCGCGTACGAGGTCTGCGAGCTTCTGTGGATCAGTCGTGAAGCGAGACATACTGATGTCCCCGCCGGGAAGTAGGTGGTCTTCTGGGCGTTCATCACGACGTAGCCGACGAGCAGTCCGAATATTCTGAAGATCAATGTGGTGAGCCACGAAAAGCCGGATAGCTTCCCCGCCTTTTTGTGCGAGTGCGAGCTGACGCTCGGCAAAAAATCGTGCAACGAGCGTATCGATCTGCTGAGGCGAGAGAGATCTGTCTGAGATTGCAGTGCGCACGAAGGCTCTCAATTCTTCTGGTGTACCAGAAGCGTGGCCGCCACCAACGAGCGTGCGAATGGATTCTGGATCGTACGCCGTTGCGCCAACGTGTGGCTCCGTGCTGAGGCCAGATGTTAGACCGTGCTGTTTTTTGAGGAGATACCCCAGGAGCGCTGCATCATCTTTCATCCACAAAATATCGAACACGTCAGCCTCGCTTTCCGAGACCATGGAACGTACTTCGTTTTTGAGCCATCGCTCAATGTTATTAATGAAGCGGTGTGGGTTGTCGTTGTATTCCACCTGAGAGCTGATCTTCAGTTCCGTGATGATCTGTGCAAGCTCCGCAGCATTTGCTGCACTTACCATACGATCCACATCGTTCTGCGTCAGCAGGTATTCCTGCAGAACACCTACGCGGCCGAAGCCGTAGGAGTGCGTCTGCCTGCTGCTAGCGAACGGTGCGCTCATCGAGTGGTGCCGAAAAGTTGTCCGGCTACTTCTATCTCGGTGTCCGGGCGGAGAATATTTTTCACAAGAAATTCATACGTATAGTCCCTATCCTCCTTCTCGCTTACGAAACGGAATCCTCCTGCAGAGTCGATGGCTGGAAGCATCTCGCGGTCGCCTGCGAGTTTCTTCAATAGTTGTGCGTGCGCTTGGCTTGGGATGATCGTTCCACCCCTTGGAAGTTGTGCGACCCATCCTGAGAGTAGTCGTTCCGTTTCCGCAACTGGAAGCGCTGCAAGCTCCTTCGTGACTGCTGCATAAAATTCATCCAGTAGTTC
>JAKFXO010000116.1 GCA_021731345.1 Candidatus Peribacterales bacterium
GCAGCTGGATTTCCCATACATCTTTGCCGTTGGTCGTGAGGGATATGCGAAGATGAAGCTCACCGACGAGTCGAAAGATTTGAGCCCGCTCTTTGACTTGATCCTCAAAGAAGTGAAGCCGGGTGAAAATGATGCAACGAAGTCACTTCGTGTGCAGCCAGTGAACCTTGAGTACGATACGTTCTCCGGTCGTACGGCTATCGGACGCGTCACTGACGGTAAGGTCGCACAGAACCAAAACGTTTTCGTCATTAAGCCAGATGGCAGCCGCAAGGCCGGTCGCATCACAAAGATTCAGGTGTACAAAGGCGTGAATCGCGCCGAAGTGAAAGAAGCGGAAGCAGGTGACGTCGTCATGCTTTCGGGGCTCCCAGACGTGTACGTTGGAGATACGATCAGCACGCAGCAGGATGTTGAGGCGCTTCCGGTGATCAAGATCGATCCACCGACGGTGTCCATGGACTTCATGGTCAATAACTCACCGTTTGCCGGAAAAGAAGGAACGCTCGTCACCACGCGCCACATCCGTGAGCGTCTGGAAAAAGAGCTTGAGACGAATGTGGGACTCAAGATCGATATTGGTGACCGCGCTGATGCCTTCCGTGTCTCTGGCCGCGGAGAAATGCACCTTGGAGTTCTCATCGAATCCATGCGTCGTGAAGGTTTTGAGCTTGCTGTCTCTCGTCCAGAAGTTATTACGCATATGGAAAACGGTGTGAAGATGGAACCGTTTGAGATGGCGTACATCGACGTTCCTGAGGAAGTCTCCGGAGCTGTGATCCAGAAGCTTGGACTCCGCAAGGGTCTCATGCAGAACATGGAAACCAAAAACGGTATTGCACGTCTGACGTACGAAATTCCGACTCGTGGTCTCCTTGGCTTCCGCAATGAATTCATCATTGATACACGCGGTAACGGAATCCTCACGCATGCATTCAGCAAGTTCGCACCGTACGCTGGTGATATGCCAGGTCGTAGCACGGGCTCCATCATTTCTGCTATCACAGGAGAATCAGTCGCTTTCGCCATCTTCCATTTGCAGGAGCGTGGCACGTTCTTCATTGGTTCTGGTGTTCCTGTCTACGAAGGCATGATCATTGGAGAATCTCCAAACGGTATGGACATCATGGTGAACGTCGGAAAAGAGAAGAAGCTTAGTAACATGCGTTCATCCGGTGCTGACGAAGCAATTCGCTTTGTTCCACCGCGCGTCATGTCTCTGGACGGTGCTCTTGAGTACATCCAGGATGACGAGCTCGTAGAGGTCACTCCGACGAGCATTCGTCTGCGCAAAAAGCTCCTCAACGAGACAGACCGTAAGAGGGCGAAGAAATAGGCTTACGAAAGCGCAGAAACCGTCTTCAGAAGAGGCGGTTTTTGTGATATAATGTTTGCTTATAAAACATTCACATTCCTAGTCTCATAACGCACCAATGACTGACTCACTTCATAGCTATCCGAGGGATTCGGCTGGCAGGCACATGACGCTGCAGGTTCCCGTTGCGTCAGCACATGAGACGCTTGCGCAAGTGCATGAACGGCTTCTAGAGCGCAGTGCAGATTTTGCGACGATCAACTATGTCTATGTCTTAGATGCGCAAGGAAAACTGGACGGAGTTCTGTCGGTGAAGGAACTGTTTTCAAAACCACTCACCCGAACCGTCGACGACGTCTGTAAAAAAACTTTCATTGTCTCAGTCCACCCCGAGTCACATCAGAAACATGCGGCGTACCTCGCACTTCGACACGGTATCAAAGCCATTCCCGTCGTTGACAGAAACCATGTGTTTCTAGGAGAAATTGCGCATGACGCTATTCTGTCCATTCTACATAAAGAAATGCATGGCGACACCCTCAAGCGTGCGGGTATTCGCCATCCTGGGGCTGTTCATTCAAACGTGCTTGAGCTCCCACTCTGGACGTCACTTCGGCATCGTATTCCATGGCTCCTCATCGGACTTTTCGGTGGATTGCTCGCCGCTCGGATTATTGGCGTGTTTGAGGAAACACTCGCAAAGAACTTAGTGCTTGCCGCTTTCATCCCGCTCATCGTGTACATGAGCGATGCCGTAGGCACGCAAATGGAGGCGTACATCATCAGAGATCTTGCCATTGAGAAAAATTTGCCGTTCGTGCGTTATCTTGTTCGTCATTTTATTGTGGTTTCAGCCATCGCTTTCGTGCTTGCAGTATTACTTATAGGGTCTTATGGAACGTTCTATCAGGACTGGCACATGGCAGTCGTTCTCGGACTCGCTCTTTTCATCGCGGTACTCTCATCGGTCATCACAGGACTTGTTGTTCCGTACCTGTTCAGTCGTTTCACACTCGACCCCGCTGATGCCAGTGGCCCAGTAGCCACTGTTCTCCAGGACATTCTCAGCATCGTGATTTACTTCAGTATCGCTACTTTTCTCCTCTAGAGTAAGTCTTGAAGTCATGGACTAAGAAGGACACGGACAACACTCTTTCGTGAAATTTTATGAAGAAGATCAGATAGCTCTACGCCGCGAGCTGCCTTTTCTTTGCTGTGACGCAATTGCGGATGAGGCTTGCGACCGTCAGTGGCCCGACACCTCCCGGGACCGGAGTGATAGCGGATGCAACTGTACTCACAGCATCAAAATCAATATCACCACAGAGCTTGCCGTCGACTCGGGAGACACCGATATCGATGATGACAGCGCCCGGCTTCACCATATCTTTTGTGATCATCTTCGCAGAACCGACGGCTGCGCACAAAATATCGGCCTGACGTGTGATCTCGGCCAAATTCTTGGTTTTGCTGTGGCAGACCGTGACAGTCGCTCCGCGGTTTAAGAGCATGACCGCAAGTGGCTTACCGACAATATTACTTCGTCCGACGACAACGGCATGCTTACCCTCAATGGCGATGTTGTAAAACTTGAGCATTTCGATGACACCTGATGGAGTTGCTGGTGGCAAATGCTCGAATTCGACGGAGAGGAACATTTTTCCGATGTTGTAAGCACCGAAGCCGTCGATATCTTTCTTAGGATCGATAGCCTTGATGACATCAGGGACATGCGGCTGGAGCTGTTTTGGCAGCGGCAGCTGCACGATGAAACCAGTGACGTCTGCATCTTTATTCAGGTCGTCGATGGTCTTCATGAGCTCAGGAAGCGTCGTAGAGTCAGAAAGATGCATGTGCTGATGACGCATGCCGACTGCACTGCAGCTTTTGAGTTTTTGATTGATGTAGCTCGCACTGGCAGGATCATCACCCACTTGGACGACAACAAGTTTAGGGTCGAGCTTTTTTACGTCAGCTTTTAGGCTTTCAAGAAGTGCATCAGCGACAGGTCTGCCTGCGAGGAGGGTGAAGGACATGACTCACAGAATACATGTCGTAGTCATAAACAAAAACCCCGGTTCACGGGGTTTTTGATATCGAAATTTCACGTTTGTTAATTTTTTGTGCACGCTCTCGTAAATGTGCAGTCGCCTTCAATGACACAGGTATGACCTGTGCCTTTCACAAAGCTACATGTCGTAGTTGTCTTTGAAAATGATCTTGTGACATTCGTACCGCTACAACCTTCATCGCAAGAAGCTACATCTGCCAAAGCAGCATTACAGGCTTGCTGTGCTTGAGCCAGTGCTTGTTGTGTGGCAACATTTTTCATTGCATGCGTGTAATATCCATGAACAGTTACCGAGTTAGTTTTGTTACTGCAGGTAACACTCGGGACAGAAGAGGAAACTGGTACAGAAGAGGAAACTGGTACAGAAGATGTAACTGGTACTGAAGAAGAAACTGGTACAGAAGATGCGCTAGAACACCCAGGGATAGATTCACAAACAGGATTTGTCGAACAATTTGCATACACAGCACACGTTCCTGGTCCACACGAATCACCATCCGTACAGCTGAAGCTTTCTGAAGTTGCAGAAGACATTACTGACGATGAAATCTCAGATGATGTCGCAGACGAAGACAAAGGTACACACTGAGATTGATCTGCACATGGAGACCAACTAGTCGCACACTGAGTACTTCCTGGGTGGCACATACCAGTGTTGAATTGCTGGAAGCAGGTTTGAAGATCGCAATCGCTTATAGGACCAGCAACGCAGTTTCTTGGGTTAGAACATGCACTTGTTGCCCTCCGTCTGTATATCCAGTTGGCCCTCCTGTGTAACCAGTTCCCAAATCTCCTTTTAGGGAGATGTTAAAAACCCCGGACTGCTGGGAAACGACAACACCAGCAACCGCGATCATCGCGATGCCAGTGACAACGGCGAAATGTTTTTGCATGAAAAAGTGAGGAGGAGATTAAGAACATCTTAAAGCTCTTTTCGAGGAGTATTTATTGACGACAAAGCTAATACCGTACATTTCAGATATTTGTTTTAGCACACTGCTTTCAAGATTTCCTTAGCGACTTCATCTTTCTCGCCTCCGGTATCTATCATGATCGTTGCGTCATCTTCGGCACCTGCTTTTTCATAGAGGTCGTAGACGAGCTTCTGGAACCTGGTGTTCTCAAAGACATCGAGCTGCTTCCGTTTCATGATGCGCTCAAGACATGTGTGAAGCGGTGGCAAAGCGATGATCATGATGTCCGGCTCTAGAAATGGGGTGTTCACCCGTACGAGCCAGTCAGGATCTAGCCCCAGCGCCTCTCCGTAAATGAGTGTCGAAATAACGTAGCGGTCAGAGATGACAGTTTTTCCGGCGGCAAGTGCAGGCTTGATCACTTTCTCGATGTGCCACGCACGGTCAGCGCAGAACAGTAGCTGCAACGCAGAAGGACACTCCACAGTTTTTGCTTGGAGCTGCTCACGAATAAACTTTCCGATGGGAGAATCTGTCGGCTCAGCTGTGAGAACTACGTCTTCACCTTGAGCCCGCAAAGTCTCTGCAAGAATTTTTGCGTGTGTTGTGGTGCCGGAGCCATCTGGTCCTTCCAGAACGATGAATCTGCCTTTCTTCATACGATGAGAGTGTATCGCAAGGTAAAAGCTACCTGATCAGCGTTCAGAGCATTTGTCTTCCTGACTTCTTACATTCGCCCGATCAAGTCATTGAGCGTGTGCGTGATTCCTTTGACAGCACCTTTGATGGGCATGTCCTTCATGGAGTACACGACCTGCGTGTTCTCAGGGTCAGTCTGGAACCCGAGGATGATGAAACCGGGTAAGCCGGTGCTTGCGAGGAACTCTTCACACTTTTTCTGGATTTCGGCGGTGTTCATAATTAGCTGATTAAGAAAATAATAAGTATCAATCCGATAACAAAATAAAGATAGGTTGAAATAGTTAGCGCAGATGATAAATATGAATAATAAAAAAGTTGTCTGTGTTTACTCCAAAAAATAGTCCACATAGCTTCTGCGAGTACTTTCTCTCCTTGTTTATACAACTTGTCAATTTCTTCAGTCGTTGAGGTGATTTTGGACAATGACTCAGCTTTTAGTCTTTCAGCTTTTCCAAAACAAATATACGAAGTTATCGTTGAAATGATTGAGCAAATAAATAATGAAATCGTAATTCTAAGTATAGGAGCTCTATCAATTGCGTTAATAAAATTAGGCAATAAAGCTATTGCTCCACCAGCAATGTATATTATGTGTTTATCAAAAATTACAGCATTATCTTTTACGGTTTTTTCTGTCTCCTCAAGCTGTTTTGATATTTCGGGGGAGATTGAGTTTGATTGCTCTTGGTGATATTTACTTTGATAATATTTTTCCAATGTCCACTGAGTCCATTCTGGTTCAATCTTGGATTTTATTATTTTAAATGACCACAAAAATGCAAATATCCCAACCAAAACTAATTCGAATACTACTAGCGTTGTCATATAAAAACCCCCGCTTTCGCGGGGGCTCGTGAGCGATTAGAAATCTCCCATTCCTCCCATGCCACCTGGCATCTGAGGCATTGGACTTTCTTTCTTTGGAGCATCCACGATGCCAACCTCGATCGTGAGGAACATGGCAGCAACAGACGCTGCGTTCTGCAGAGCGGAGCGCGTTACTTTCTTTGGGTCGATGACGCCAGCGGCGACAAGGTCTTCTACCTTCTCGGTGACGACGTTGTAACCCATCTTGGAGTCCTTAGCCTGCTTCACTTCAGACACGATGACAGAACCCTCAAGTCCTGCATTCTGTGCAATGTTACGAAGCGGGTAGGCGAGTGCCATCTTCACGATGTCGACACCGATCTGCTCGTCCTCCGTAGAACCTTTGAGCTTATCAAGTGACTTGAGAGCGTGGATGAGAGCAGCACCTCCTCCTGCGACGATGCCTTCCTCAGCAGCTGCGCGAGTTGCGGAGAGAGCGTCCTCCACACGGTGCTGAAGTTCTTTCTGCTCAACTTCCGTAGCAGCACCAACTTTGATGACAGCAACGCCACCAGAAAGCTTGGCCATACGCTCCTGAAGTTTCTCTCGGTCAAAGTCGCTCTTCGTCTGGTCGATGTTTGCTTTGATCTCATCAATACGAGCCTCGATATCTTTCTTGTTTCCAGCGCCATCGACGAGAAGCGTGTTGTCCTTCGTCACGACGATCTTGGCAGCCTGACCCAAGTCTTCAAGCTTCGTGTTCTCGAGCTTGAGACCGACCTCTTCGCTGATGACACGACCACCTGTGAGGATGGCAATGTCTTTCAGCATTTCCTTGCGGCGGTCACCGAAGGCTGGAGCTTTTACGGCTACAGCTGAGAAGGTTCCACGCATCTTGTTGAGTACGAGTGTTGCGAGCGCCTCACCCTCGATGGATTCAGCAATGATGACGATTTCTTTTCGTCCTTTCTGAGCGAGTGCCTCAAGAACGGGGAGGATTTCCTGGATGGATGAAATCTTCTTGTCCGTGATGAGGATGTACGTATTCTGGTACACAGCCTCCATGCGTCCTGCGTCTGTGACGAAGTATGGGGAGAGGTACCCGGAGTCGAACTGCATTCCTTCTACGTACTCTTTCTCAAGACCCATGGTCTGGCCAGCTTCCACCGTCACCACTCCGTCAGAACCAACTTGGTCCATGACTTCGGAGATGATTTTGCCAACCTCTTTGTCCTGAGCGGAAATCGTCGCAACTGCGGCGAACTCTTCCTTTGTAGAGATATCTTTCTTCTGCTTCTCAAGATCAGCGACGACAGCTTCCACAGCTTTCATGATGCCGTTCTTCATGCTGATCGCGTTAGCTCCTGCTGTGAGGAACTTAAGACCTTCGGAAATCATGCCTTCTGCGAGAACAGTTGCCGTCGTCGTTCCATCACCAGCTGCATCATTTGTCTTCGTTGCAGCTTCCTTCACGAGCTGTGCGCCCATGTTCTCCCACGGATCTTCAAGTTCGATTTCTTTAGCAACCGTGACACCGTCTTTCGTAACAGTCGGTGCGCCGTAGGACTTGGCGATGAGAGCGTTGCGACCGTTTGGGCCCATGGTGACGCGAACTGCGTCAGCGAGCTTACGGATACCTTTGACAATTTTCTGACGAGCTTCGTCTCCGAAGGTAAGAATTTTTGCGGACATGAGTGCGTAGGGGAAAAGTGGATAGGGGAGTAGCGGAATCGTTTACTTTACGATGCCGAGAACTGAGTTAAGGTGAAGAACTTTGAGCTCGATGTCTTTGCCTGCTTTGTTCTTTACCTTGAGGTCATCTCCGGCGTAACGGCCAAAGAGGACGACATCACCGACCTTCAAGTACTTGTTTGGGTCAGGTGAGACGGTTCCGTTGTCATTCATGATTCCTCCTTTACCAAGCGCGACGATCACGCCTTCCTGTGGCTTCTCTTTATTTGATGTCTCTGGGATGACGATGCCAGACGCAGAAACCTGCTCTTTCTCCAGAGGCTGGATAAGAACACGGTCATTGAGTGGTTCGATCTTCACGGCGAGGTCTTCGATTTTTGGTGAATCCTTAGGAGACATACAAAGAGATGAGAAAAGGATGAAAGGAGACTGAAGTTC
>JAKFXO010000054.1 GCA_021731345.1 Candidatus Peribacterales bacterium
GGAAGTGGAGGGTAAAGGGGGCTTGGGGGACCTAGGGAACCCCGCCGAGGTTCCCTGGTCCCCCAAAGAAGAATCGAATAACAATAGCAGTGATCGTCTTTGGTTTTTTTGTGCGTCAAAAAAGTGGAAGAGAAATCCATACGCTAGTTCGACCACGCAATTACGGAAGTTTCAGTTCACCGCTCTCTATCATCTGTAGTGCTTTCGGGTACCAGAGACATTCCAGCGCTTGCACTCGCTCTTTCAGTGCTTCCACCGTGTCATTCGGAAGTACGGGGCAAGATTTCTGTAGCAAGATTTTTCCGGTATCCATGCCTTCATCAATGAGATGAATCGTCATGCCCGACTCCGTGTCTTGTGCAGCCATCACTGCGTCATGAGCATGAGCACCTTTGTGCTTCGGCAGTAGTGACGGATGAACGTTGATGATGCGGTTCTTCCATTCGTTCACAAAGCCTGGACTCAGCATCCACATCCAACCCATACATGTGACGATCACTTTTTCTTTACCCGCAAGCTTTTGAATGGCTGCAGATACGCGCTTATCGTACTCCGCTCGCGGTTCATCTTTTGTCATCGGTACAATCTCCACAGGTACGCCGAAAGCTTTGGCTCGCGTGACGCAGCCACGATCTTCTTTGTCCGCCACCAGTCCCAGACACTCTGCTTTCAGTTCGCCTTTTTTCATGCTCTCAAATACAGCTTTCATGACAGTGCCGCGAGACGACGAGAGGACGACAAACTTCATACGAAGAGAGTATCAGGCTTTCAGAATTGTGCGGAAGAGATCCTCACTCGCATCGATGCCGCTGACCCATCCACTGAAATTCGAAGAGGGGATACCGGAGTCGCG
This sequence comes from Candidatus Peribacterales bacterium, assembly GCA_021731345.1. Classification (GTDB taxonomy): domain Bacteria; phylum Patescibacteriota; class Gracilibacteria; order Peribacterales; family Peribacteraceae; genus JAGORY01. The sequence continues at coordinate 854 of JAKFXO010000054.1, forward strand.
AATAATGGCTGCTGGAACAGACTGCGCTGAATTTCCCATGACAGCGTTTGCGGCAGTAGCGAGCTGATCTGCGACTGCTTCCTGTGTCATCCGCATGGTTTTGTGAAACAGATCAGTCTTTCCTACTTCACTTCGAAATGGATCAATACCCGAGCACGCGAGTGCAAAAGCAATGACGCCGAGACGCGCAGGCACGCAGCATGAATCTGAGATGATGACCGGAACGCCGAGTGCTTTTGATAGCTTTTTTGACGACATCGCAGGATCGACCGGCCAACCGACCGCTGATCCTTTTTCGATGTTCGATTGGTCTGCTCCGGCGTTTGGACACAGGATGCGTCCACTCATGCCGCTTGGCTCAAGTGCGGTGAGAAGCACATGTGGCGATACTCCGATGACTCGTCCGTTCATGCGAGTTGTTTCCTGCAGCACGAATTCTGTGAATCGCGGATCTTGATTGCACTGCACCGAAAGCTGCAATGCTTCTGGTGTTGGAACGATATCTGTCAGTGCAATTCCAGAACCTTCTGTCACAGCGATAACTTTCGAAGATACGACGAGAATATCGCCTGCTTCAAAAGTAGCATTCTTCAGGACTTCTCCTGCGAGATCGGAGTCACGCGAAAGCAGGGGAGTGTGAACCGGGAGGATCAACATGGCTCGAGTATACCTTTAGTCGGTCTGTCCCCAGAGCGGAACAAGCGTCTGTTTCTGTACGAGGACGACTTTGTTCGTGACTCCAAGCGACGAGAGATCGATAGTTTTCAGATCAACGGCAGCCGTACTCGTTGACGTAGAGTCAAAGAAAACAGCGTTTGGTGCTGATGGCATGAGGAGCTTGATTCCTGCCTTACCTGGGAGCGTCCAGCGTGAGAAACCGAAGACTGGAATATCCTGTTTTACATCTGCCAAATTAGCACCCGTTACTTCCGTACGTGTCCACGTGGAAGGAAGATTGATACCGATTGTTTCACTGGATTGATTGGTGATCGAAACGTAGCCCGCATTTTCTTTGCGTGCGAAAAGCACAGACATGGAAAGCGGCGCTGTGTGCTCGAGTCCGATGGTGACTGGCATTGTGTCCTCCGCAGCACTCTGGCGTGTCGCGAACGTATTTCTCTCGATGACACCAAGCAGAAGCATCACGCAGATAGCGGAACCTGCGATGATGAGATGCATGCCAAGGTGCATGCTGCGTGCAGGTTTTTTTGCGACTGCAACAGGAAGTGTCTTGATGGCAGGTGCTTTTGAGAAGGTGGTCTTTGTCATCTTCGGACTTTTTACCGAAACAGCCGGCTTGCGGCTGGTGACAATCTTCTTGGAACGAGATTTGGCGAGAGGCTTTTTGGAGGGCATGGATCGTATCCTAGCGCTTCCTGATCAGACGTCACCTTGATGTGCTTGCTCTTCCACTCACTCAAGTATGCATTGATAGAAGGACAAACTGGTGTCCTAACTGGCTGACGAAAAAACGACTTTTTGGTACAATAGAGTCGATGGATTTCAACCCGCATTCACTCCACCAGATTCTCACTCGCATCCGCGAACAAATGCGCTGCCCACAATGCGGCACACGCGTTCCTGTGGATTTCCCAGCTATCAAGTTGGCAGGGGACAGTTTCATGCTTCTTCAGCTCAAGTGTGAAAGCTGCACCGCGTTCATCGTTCTTCATGTGAATCTTGCTGAGCAGGCTCAGGCACAAGAGCTCACTGATGAACAGAACGCACTCCTCAATGCATCGTCCACTCTCACGCTCAGTGAAGACGAGATGAAGACACTGCGTAGTGCGCTCGGTGCGTACGATGGATCATTCCAAAATCTCTTCAAAGAGTTTGGAGCAAAGCAAGCTTAGTTCGCGTCATTGATTGTGAGCAGGCGCTCTTTTATGCGAGCTCCTATGCTCTCTTTTGAATATGCAGTCTTCATAAGTTCGGACGCTCTCGCTGCTTTTTCGGATACATCGGCAGGATCACAAACGACATGTTTCATGAGAGCAGCAGCCGTCATCGTATCTGGTTCTGCCCACATCTCTCCCGCGGCGTAGGGTCCTGCATCTTTCTTCAGTGTCTCAAGTTCGTACGACACAGGGAAGCCCGTCGATGTGTTCACAAAATCCGTACTTCCTCCGTAATCAGTGGCGATCACCGGAACGCCAAGCGCCATCGATTCTGCGATGAGAAGACCAAATCCTTCCGAGCGATGCAGTGAGACGAAGCAGTTCGCACACCGAAGAAGCGCGAGCATGTCTGGGCGCGGAAGATAGTCGGTATGTAGGCGAATATTCTGATGAGACTTTGTCATGAGTGACAGCGCCTTGTACTCGCGAGGAAAATCAGCAGAATTTTTGATAGAGAGAACGAGCATAACGTCTTTCTGTGAACCAAAAGTTTGTATAAAACTTGTGATCAATCCTTCAGGGTTTTTACGCTCGATGCGACTATGCATGTCGAATGCAAAAAGAAAAATGAATGCGTTTTGTGGAAGTCCAAAGTCACTGCGAGATTTTTCAGATACGGATGAGACATCGACCGGAAGTGGCATGGTGACGACCGGGATTTTTACACTTCGTCCGACCGCTTCCGTCGTGAATGAGCTTGGAGCCCATATTTCATTGAACTGATGTTCGAGAAACTGCGCCTCCGCTTCGGGCAAGTGTGGAAGTTCCCACGGAACGTAACCGATGAGATGTTTTCGTGCGCTGATCGGAATGTTCATAGAAAAGAGCGACTGTTCGATCTCGCGGAGTCCGCCTCCCACGATCGTCGTGTCGTACGGGAAGTCGAGGACGCGACTATGCTCCTGCTGCTGTCTGCCGGGTGTAGCGAGACTATCGATGTGTGTGAATGGCATGGTAGTTTTTTCGAGAGCAGCGATGAGACCGCGCATGCCTTCGGCAATGCCGGTGCGTGCTGTCGCACTCGACACAATATTGAGTCCACTGGAGACGCCTCCTCCCCCAGGTCGAAACGATACTCTGAGCTTCAGTGCGTACATCGGGTCTCGTCGCGGCTTTAAGCGGTTATACAAGTTTCGTCCGATCATTTTTCTCACGATATTGCAGAGTGTTTGATACGGCTGAAACGAATGGCGTCTGCGCAGCATTAGTTTCCACGAAGATATTCTCGCGGGTCCTACCACGGTCACATGCGGAAGAAGTGACGTCGTAAAGAAAGGATCAAGATCGAGTTCCTTGGTTCGCTCTTTGCAGATCCAATGGCAGAATGCTCCGATGTCAGTGGTAGCGGGTTTTGTAAATTTTGCCTGTGCTTCCATGGAGAGTCGCCATAGTTCGATGTGTATATTCCACAGAGCCAATGTCTTTCCAAGATGCGTGACAGGGGTCGTGAGCCACTCGAAAAATGTTCCAGGTCCGACATCGAATGGATTTTCATACCGAGAAATTCCTCCTACTGATTCAAAAATGCGGCGTATTGCAGGGCTGATGACAACACCATTTTTGAAATGTCCGAAACCGTAGGGAAGCGGACGAATATCTGCGTACTTGTGAGCGAGAAGTTTTTCTCGGTATTCCTCAAAAAGCTTTTCCAGAGCTGGGTGATCTTTCAGTGTGAAGCGGTTCTGATGACGAGAGATGATGCCGCTTGCTTCGGGGTCAAAGCCACTGAAATGATAGAAGACCAGAGGGTCGTTTTCGGCCATCCTGATGCCGTTATTCTCTGTGATCATCCGTTCGTGTAAGTTCCAGTGCGAGACGTTGTATCCACTGTCACGTAGTACCGCCATGGTCGGTGCAATAGCGGGGATCATATCGAGCCACGCCTGATCTCCGAACATGCATTCTTCAGGTCGAACGAACGAATATTTTTCCAGTCGCTCTGCCATCCATGAAAGGATGTCCGATGTTTCATCGCACGTGCGGCAGGCGAAAAATCCTCCATTGAAGATTCCCGCTGTGAGGAAATCTCTATCACTCGGAAAATATCCGTCTTCGGGAATCGGCTCTAGAAAACTCGGTGTGAGTACAATGGAATGCGTGTCCAAAAGTTTTTCGGCTGCTTTGAGTGAGCCTGTGATATAGAGATCAGAATCTAAGAACGCCAATTTTTCTGAACCATGCTTTTCCTGCAAGTATCTGAGGAAATGTGGACGCAAGGACATGCTGAACTCATACGCGTTATAGAGCATATTAAGCCCGCCAAGGCGTGGTACACCTAGGTCTTCCGGTCGCACCACAGTGAATGGGTCACGACTCGTATCAGCCTTACACTCAGGATCGTCTAAGAGAAGGAGGAACATCCGTCCATCAGGATTATGCTGCCTATAGGACTCCATCATCGTTCGTGCATGAGCGAGGAAGTTGACGGTGTTGATGGCGCAAATGTCCATGCGGAGAGAATAGACGAAAGCAGCGGAACCGAGGAATCGGATCACGCTTTTTTATGGAATATGAAATTTCACACTTGCACACATCGTTTTTTTGGCTAAGATATGGCCATCATCGGAGTGCCACCAGAGATTCAGACGATCTCACCGGAAGGCGCTTCGCTGCTTCATGCGCTAAAATTTGGCACATTCGGCAGAATTTTTCTCCCCTCTTCTATGGCGTTTACGCCCCGCACGTCCGACTCGTTCGACGCAGTAGCTCTCTCCGTCGCGAGCCCGGAAGACATTCTCACCTGGTCCCGTGGTGAAGTCACCAAGCCTGAAACCGTGAACTATCGCACCCAGCGTGCGGAGCCGGACGGACTTTTCTGTGAACGTATCTTCGGTCCTACGAAGAACTTCCAGTGTTTCTGCGGCAAGTATAAGGGTATCCGCTATAACTCGGTCGTCTGTGAGAAATGTGGTGTGGAAGTCACTCGCTCCATCGTTCGCCGTGAGCGCATGGGTCACATTAACCTTGCTGTCCCTGTGACGCACATCTGGTTCCTCCGTTCGTCTCCATCTCGCCTCGGTCTCCTTCTTGATCTCTCGATCAAGACGCTTGAGCAGATCGTCTACTTCTCCGCGTACATCGTGGTGAACGTTGAGGAGGAAGGAAAAGGTGCTGTAGAGAAAGAGCTCCGCAGCGAATTCGACGCTCGTAAGAACCAGATCAAGCGTGAGCACGAGGAGGCACAGAAGCTTCTGAAAGAAGGAAAGCCAACGCGCGACCAGCTCGATGCTCTGGATGCAGGAACCGCTGAGAAGCTTGAAACGTTGAAGGCAAACCACAAAGACGCTCTCGAAGATATGGAGAACCTCCGCGTCGGCGCCGTTCTCTCCGAGCTCAAGTTCCGTGAAATGAACATGAAATTCGGTCACTTGTTTAGGGCCGGTACGGGTGCTGAGTCACTCCGCGAGATCATTGCTGCTATCGACTATGACAAGATCGTTGAAGATCTTCAGAAGGAGAGACAGCAGTCCTCCGGTCAGCGCCTCAAGAAAGTCATGAAGCGCCTCAAGCTCGTTCAGTCACTCAAGCAGGCAGGTATCAAACCTGAGTGGATGATCCTCGCACGTCTTCCAGTGTTGCCTCCGGACCTCCGTCCGATGGTGCAGCTTGATGGTGGACGTTTCGCAGCATCTGACTTGAACGACTTGTACCGCCGCGTTATCAACCGCAACAACCGCTTGAAGAAACTCATGAGCATCGGTGCTCCTGAAGTCATCAACCGTAACGAAAAGCGTATGTTGCAGGAAGCAGTCGATACGCTCCTGAACAACTCCGCACGCGCAGGAAAGGCACTGTTCACTGCTGGTGATCGCCGTAAGCTCCGCTCACTCTCCGACATGTTGAAGGGTAAGCAGGGACGCTTCCGCCAGAACCTCCTCGGTAAGCGCGTCGACTACTCCGGTCGTTCCGTTATCGTCGTTGGTCCGACACTGAACATCGACGAGTGTGGTCTTCCGAAGGAAATGGCCATGAAACTCTTCAAGCCGTTCGTCATCGGACGCTTGATCCGTGATGAACTTGCTCACAACGTGAAGTCCGCTGAGCGCATGGTTATCGATGGCTCCAAGAAAGTCTGGGACATCCTCGAGGAAGTCATCCAGAACAAATATGTGCTTTTGAACCGCGCTCCTACGCTGCACCGCCTCGGTATTCAGGCGTTCATGCCACGTCTTATCGAAGGTCTCGCTATCCAGCTTCACCCACTCGTTTGTACGGCCTTCAACGCCGACTTCGACGGTGACCAGATGGCCGTCCACGTGCCACTTTCTGAGCCAGCTCAGAAAGAAGCTCGTGAACTCATGAGCGCTGCTCGTAACGTTTTGAAGCCATCCGCTGGTGAACCGATCATCACGCCGGTGCAGGACATGGTGCTTGGTTGTTACTTCCTTTCAAACGTTCATGATGACCTTCCAGGTCACGGCATGATGTTTGGATCTGCGAACGAGGCAATCCTTGCGTATGAACACCGCATCGTTGATCTTCAGGCGAAGATCAAAGTTCGTTTCCCAATTGCGGGTAGCGAAGATGGTGAAACTGAAATCGTTGAAACATCCGTTGGTCGCCTCTTCTTCCAGGAAATCGTTCCGCCAGAGCTCGGTCGCGTCAACGAGACGCTCAAAAAAGGCGTGCTCTCCAAACTGATTGCAAACTCGTTGGAAGTTGTTGGAACCGAAAGGACTTCCAAACTTGCAAACGACATCAAGAACATCGGATTCAAGTACGCAACGATGTCCGGTATCTCTATCTCCATCTCGGACGTTCTCGTTCCTGAGGAGAAGACGAAGATTCTTGAGGAAGCCAACGAAAAAGTCCGCAAGATCAACAACCAGTATTGGAAGGGTTGGATCACGGCTGACGAGCGCTACCACCACGCTATCCGTATTTGGAGCAAGGCGAAGGGTGACGTGTCATCCCACATGATCAAGCAGTACACAGGTGATCCAAAAAACAGCATCACCTACATGATCGACTCTGGAGCTCGTGGTAACTGGGGTCAGATT
>JAKFXO010000059.1 GCA_021731345.1 Candidatus Peribacterales bacterium
GCATCGTTTTGGGTATGGCCACAATGTACGCGCTGACATTCTTGGAATAGTTTCATGCGGTCTTTTCCAAGAGCACTGGCGTTCATTGGAGTTTTTCTCATTCCGTCTTTTGCCTGTGCTGCTGGTGGCGCAGAACAGTTCGTTCCTGCCGAGCTTCCCATCGATATCGTTGGCGAAGACTATGCAACGGCAAAGGTTGTGACGGTCTACAGAGAAATTCGCGATACGATTGCTGGGTATGATCATCTGATGCAAAAACTGCACCTTCGCATTCTTTCTGGGAATGACGCAGGTCAGACATTTGATGCTGATCACGGCATGTTGCAGAACCAAGAAGGTGTGAAGCTCAGTGTTGGAGATGTTGTTACCCTTCAAACACTACGACAGTCTGACGGTGTAGTTCGTCGTATTATCAGAGACCCATACCGACTTCCTGCTATCGGATGGCTCATCGCAATCTTTGCTCTTCTCTGTGTTCTTCTCGGTGGCATTCGGGGGCTCACTTCTATTGTCGGCTTATTTACCAGTGTGGCGATCTTATTTTTCTTTGTGGTGCCATTTATTGCTAATGGATACGACCCGCTTATGATCAGCATTGTCGGTTCGTATGCCATTGCATTCTCATCGCTGTACCTTGCACATGGCTTCAGTAAGCGTACATCCGTAGCACTTCTGAGTACGTGTATTACACTGGCGCTGTCGGTCATTGCAGCGGTTTTGTCGGTCCATGCTACCAATCTCTTAGGCATGGGTTCGGAAGAGTCCATGTATTTGGTCACTGGCCAATTTAGTACTATTAATTTACGAGGCCTTCTTATTGGCGGCTGTATCATCGGTGCACTTGGTGTGCTTGATGACATTACGACTGCACAAACTGCAGGTATTCATGAGCTTACGAAGGCGAATCCATCGATGACATTTACTCAGCTGTATGCGGCGGGTATGTCGATTGGCAGAGAACATATTGCCTCACTCATTAACACGCTTGCGCTTGCCTATGTTGGTGCCTCTCTCCCGCTTATGCTTCTCTTTCGTCAGGATGGAAATCTGCCGATGTGGCTGGTGCTCAATGGTGAATTTATAGCACAGGAAATTGTGAGAACACTCATTGGTAGTACAGCACTCCTTCTTGCGGTTCCTATTTCGACATGGTGTGCTGCATATTTTTTGCGAAATAGAACTGGGCGTACGCTTCCAGCAAGCTGTGGTCATATCCATATTCACTAATTTAGTGACTTTTCGGATCAAGCGGGATCACGAGTGAGAATGTGGTGCCTTTATTTTCCGTGCTTTCAAATGTGAGTGTGGCGCCAACTGTTTCAGCCGCAATGCGAGAAATGTAGAGACCGAGTCCGTTACCATCAGTATCCGAAATTTTGGCGTTACTGCCACGGAATAGCTTGTGGCCAATCTGCTCTTTTTGGGCTTCTGGGATGCCAATACCCGTATCTGTGACGGAGAGGAGTGCTGTTCCTGCAGCGCGATCTTCGCTGATCTTCACCGTTACCGACGTTTCGGGGTGGCTGTACTTGATGGCGTTACTGAGGAAGTTTTCGAGTACCAGTTCAAGCAAGTTTTTGTCAGAACGAATGCCAATCTCTTTCTTTGGCATGTCGAGCACGAGGTCGATCTTCTTCTGCTTTAGTTCAAGATCAAATGATGCGGCAGCACCGTGGACAATCTTTTGTAGCTCAATCGTTTCTGCACTGACTTGGAATTTTCCGAGTTCAATTCTGGAGACATTGAGCAGTGCATTCACCAGGTGCACCATGCGCGCATTGGACGTTGCAACTTGCCCTACGTACTCGCGCTGATCATCGTTGAGGGGGCCTGCATCGTCTGCAATGAGCATTTCTAGGTACCAGCGCATGGATGAGAGCGGCGTACGCAGCTGGTGACTGACGAGCGTAATGAACTCTGACTTCATGTGGTCAATCCTACGTTCCTCCGTGATGTCTCGGAGCACTGTGACGCTACCGATGCATTCTTTACCACGAAGAATCGGCGTGACGCGAAGCTGTAGCGCGGTGATCGATTCATCGGGCTTTTTCAGCGTGAGCTGCGGATCTGTCGCAGGATGGAATGACGTGCAGGTGCGAAGTACGCTCATCACTGGATGCTTTGATGCATCAATGATCGTGCCTTCTTTATCTGCGATGCTCAGGAATGTTGCGATAGCTTTTCCAATGCCGTCGGCGCGTCCGGTGAGTACTTCCGTCATGCGGTTCACATAGGTGATCACACCCTGTGCATCCGTCACGATGAGTCCGTCATCCATGCTTTGCAGGATGGCTGTGTCTTCCGCGAGCTGTTTCTGGAGCTCTTTGGTACGGTCTGCAACAAGAGATTCCAGGTGTTCATGTGACTTACGCAGGCGCTGCGTGAGCTCATCCGCTGCGGCGTCCACGACCTCGATTTCATTGCCCGTAAAAACAGAACGCGTGAATTTCCAACGCTTTGCTTCGAGTCCATCAAGCTTCTCGGCAAGCTCTTCGAGCGGACCGACGATGCGACGTCCGAGGAAGAATGTGGACAGAGACAGGAAGACAATGATCATGAGGCCAGTACCTGCCAAGTTGGTTGCGAGCTTGAGTGTGGGTGTTTGTACTTCGTAGCGATCAATTTTTGCGATGACGGCCCAACCAAGCGAGGGGATAGAGCGATATGCAGCAAGTACCGGAATGCCCGAGTAATCCACGGTATCGGCAACGCCTTCTTTGCCACCTAGCGCATCTTTCACAACAGACAGCGTGTCATGGCCGGCACTGAGCACTGGCACGATACGATCAAGCGTGTCATCTGCGCGCAGAATAATTTCCTCACCGTCGAGCATTGTTGCGAGCAAGACTTCTGTCGTTTTGGCAGCAGAGTCTGTGTGGAGAATGCGTGCTGCGAGGCCCAGCGCATCAAATGTTGCAACCAGCGTTCCAGTGCGTAGTGAGCCGTTCATTTGCGGCGCAGCGATGATGTAGAGCGTCCAACCTGCGTCGGTGACGATAGGCCGAAAGACCGTGCCTTCACGTCCGCGCATGGACTGTAGCAATGCGTCTGCAAGCGGAGACTCATGTTGTTCTCCGGCAAGTACCGTCGTTGTACCAGATGCGTCGACACGTACGAGTTGGCGGAAGCCGACGAGTGTTGTGAGTGACGGAAGATTGGTGAGTGCTGGATCACGTCCGAGAATAGATAGCTGTTCACGCTGCCGTGAAACTGTTGCCTCGAGGAGCGCTTCTTTCCCTTCAGCGATGGACTGCAGTTGTGACGTTGTGCGGATTTTCAGCTCATTCCATGACAAGAAAAATGCGACGACCGATACCGCAATGACCGTGAGAGCGAGGAGTGCGAACGACTCAAAAAACAGCGAGGTTCGCAGCGACGAACGTCGCACGGTACGCCGATTTTGGGCACGGTTTTTCGAGCACATAGAAATCTCTCTATTTTAGCATATTTCAGCCATTTTTTCCACTTCAGCGTGGCTCAGAACCAACAAAAAAGCCCCTCCCGAGGAAGGGGCTTAGAATGCATTTCTAGAGCCTTAGCGCGTTACAGAGATTGTTGCGGAGTTTTCAGCACCAGGTGCAGTCACGGTGATGCGACCGTTCTGTACGCTCTGGATACGGTAGTTCGTGCCCGTAGCCGTTGCGGACTGTGGGTCAGCTGGGAGAGCAACGACGTACGAACCCGTGAGAATGTTGAGGCTCACTCCGTTGTTGCAGCTGACGTTCACGCCACTTTTGCAGATTGTTTTGATCGTCGTAGTGATGCCGGTCGGGATATTTCCGTTGTTGTCGAGCGCGTACTGGTACACGGCGTCGAGAATGGTTTTGACGTCGGACCTGCGCTGAGCGTTGCGTGCATCACCGAGCTGCTTCGTCGGGTTGATGGCGACGATAACGACTGCTGCGAGAATCGCGATGATACCGATAACGAGGAGGAGCTCGATGAGCGTGAAGCCTCGCTTGAGAGTGGAGAGGGACATGGAGAGGAGGGAACGGAAGGCGCGTAGTTACGCGCGACACGACACAGTGTATCAGGAGAGGAGCCTCGTCACGCCGGACGCATTGGCGTTTCTGAAAAGTTATGGCTTGATAAAAAAACCCTCCCGGTGAGGGGAGGGTGATTTTTTCCGTGAAGGAATAATTAGCGAGTCACGGAGATCGATGCGCTCTGCTCTGCACCTGGTGCAGTGACAGTGACGCGGTTGCCGCTCTTGAAGATCGTGTAGTTCGTGCCCGTAGCCGTTGCGGACTGTGGGTCAGCTGGGAGAGCGACGATGTAGGAACCCGTGAGAACGTTGAGGCTGATACCGTCTGTATCACAGTCAATGTTCAAACCGCTCTTACAAATGATTTTGCTCGTCGTCGTGATCGTCGTTGGGAGGTTACCGTTGTTGTCGATCGAGTACTGGTACACAGCATTCAGGATCGTGTTCACGTCAGCGCGGCGCTGAGCGTTGCGTGCATCACCCAACTGCTTCGTAGGGTTGATAGCGACGATAACGATCGCAGCAAGAATTGCGATGATACCGATAACGAGCAGAAGCTCGATGAGCGTGAAACCACGCTTCAGGGTTGAGAGAGACATAAAAGATTGGAGAGAAAGGAAAGGGATACGGAGAAAGCTCCGTGTCGCAGGTGACAAGTGTAGCAAGCGGTTTTTCTTTCATGCTAGCGGCAAGTGAGGCTATGTCTTGCTTTTGGTGTCTTTTATTTCTTTTCATGTAATAGAAAAAGAGCCTCTTTTAAGGCTCTTCTCATGCATTTTTGATTAGCGTGTGACAGAGATGACCGCGCCTTGCTCCGCAAATGGAGCAGCAACCGTCACGCGATTTCCGAGTTTGACGATCGTATATTTTGTCGACACCGACGTGGCAACTTGTGGGTCAGCAGGAACGTTGACGACATATGCGCCTGTGAGAATATTCAAGTTGATCAGGCCTGAGCAGTTCACACTGATGCCGCTGCGACAGATCTCCGTGCTTGTCGTGGTAATGGTTGGAGGAAGGGTGCCGTCGTTATCGATGGAAAATTGGTACACAGCATTCAGGATTGTGTTTACGTCAGCACGGCGCTGAGCGTTGCGTGCATCACCAAGTTGCTTGGTCGGGTTGATGGCGACGATAACAATGGACGAGAGAATGGCGATGATACCGATGACGAGGAGAAGCTCTATGAGCGTGAAGCCACGCTTGAGTGAAGACAATGACATGAAATATGGAAGAAAAAAATGGGTACGGACAAAGCTCCGTGTCGCAGGGGAATACTGTATCAAATGGCGTTCTTTACGGCTTGTTGTGATTTCAGATCGGCTTGATTTTTTAACAATTCAGACGAGGTATAACTTTCAAAATTAACATGCAATTGCCGTGTCTGATTGTTCACATGTTCCATTATCGCAGTGGTACCAAATGTACTGGTGACTTGTGCACACCGGAGCAGTGCATGTGATGCAGCCCCCCGCTTCGCTCTGATCATCAGGGAAAAGAGTGACCGTTGCACCAAACGTGCGTGTGTATGGCGTTGGTACGACTGTGGGGATTGTGATCGTGAGATCAAATGAGTAGGCAACGTTCGCATCGGCAACGTTGCGGAATACGATGTTGCTGATGGTGACGCGTGATGTCAGAAGTGCGGACGTTGATGTCTTTTGGACGTTCACGAAGTTGCCTTCGGCATTGCGTGCAAAAATAGTTGGATACTCGCTATTACCAGACATTTGCAGCGTCAGGATCGACCCCGTCGCATTTGTCGCTGGCGCCAGAATTTTTTCAGCGCGACGGATATTTTTTGTCATACCTTCCAGGAGTGATGTTCCCGTTTGCTCGAGCTCTGCAACGGAACGCTGACGAATGCGAGCTTCCTGCGTTGCGATGTACACGGCCACGATGGTTCCGCTCATAATCGAAAGAATGCCGAAGAAGAGGAGTGTTTCCACAAGTGTAAAGCCTGCGCGCATGCGTTGAATGTTCATTCGCAGAGGGAGAAGACAGCAACCTCCTGCCACGAATAAATTTTTGTCTGAGGTAATACTTGGTTGATCACGACTTCGAGACGGCGAACGGAGTCGCCAACTTTTCCTTCCGCACAGATAACACGGTTGTTGTTTCCAATACCTCCGACCGGCAAAATTTCGCATTGGTCAGTTCCGATCGTAATGAATTCATTACCGGCATATGACGGTGATTGACGAAGTTTCATGAGCCCGTATTCAGCGCAGGCTTGAGCGTTCGCAAGTGATTGGTTGGCTTGGACAACAGAAAAACTCACTTGGTTTGCCGAAATACCAAGGATCATGAGAGATGACAAAATGGCTGATGCGACGGCGCCAATCACAAGAATTGTGATGAGCAAAATATAGCCGCTTCGTGTTGAGTGCGTGATCATCCTGGAGCGAAGACGAAGAGAGACGAAGAGGAAATGGCGAAGAGTCGGTCTGTCTGCCAGTTATAAAATAATCCGCGGATCGTTGCATTTGCGTCGTACGTTCGCACTGTCGCAGTGGCACCCTGTGCAAAACGTACAAGATCCAAAACACGAAGCTCTGTGTTGTTTCCGCTATTACCGATGAATGCATACCTGCTGCCGAAGATGGTGGCGATCGCATGTACATCTCCACCGATCTCCAGTGTCCATGGTCCGGGCGGAGGGCTTGGAACAGGGGAGAGGCCGATGTCGTAGAGAGTCAGCTCTTCGATGGTAGAGCCACTGACACGGCCGATGAGTGCCGAAGTTCCTGTTGTTGCTATGGCGTTGCCATCCTGGACATCGGTCATGTCGATGCCGGTACCCGGAGCAAAGACCATGTTTTCAGGATCGAAAATATCCACCACTTTGAACTCGCCAACGTTGTACGAGTTTGCGACGTATGCGTAACCATCCTGCAGCGCGAGGCCGAGCACGCTGCCGCTCACTGAAATTGAGCTCAGGAGTGTCATCGGTCCTGTCTCGCTCATTTGAATCGCTGTGAGTTGGTCATTTGGCGCATTCAATAGAGATCCTACAAAAACGTGAGAACCATAGACTGCAATTGTTCTCGCTTGGCCGCTTCCCGGCAGATCGTATGAGTTGATGAGATTGCCAGTCGTTAGGCTTGCTGGGCTTGTGATGTCATAGACTTGCACCTCTTGCGTACTACTATTTGTCGCGATGTAGAGTCTGTCATCCACTGCGGTGATGCCGTAGGCAGATGCGCCGAGATCAAATGTACTGGCGACCCGAACGGGGCTCGCAGGATTTGAAATATCAAAAATGTACAAACCTCTACCTCCGGATGTTTGCGTACTCGTGATGAATGCGTAGTTACCGCTCACCGTAATTTTTTGTAAATCAGGAGTGCCCGAAATCGTACTCAGTGCAATTCGTGTCATTGTCGCCCAGTTGCCGACGGTGGCGATCTTTTTCCAATTCGTAAGTTGTGTCGTCATGAGGAGCGCGCCTGATCGTGTATTTGAAAAATTCCAGCGCACATGTGATGCGACCTCCATCCAATCCGTACCCTTTGATGTCACCGTCACCCACGAGGTGTAACCCTTATTTTTTACCACTGTTCCTGACCAACTCCATCCACTCGCATTGAGTTTGAGTCCGTGCGTGCCTGTAGTAACCGATGCAAAGTCGACGGCGCGCATTTGTCGCACTGCCTCAAGTTGCTGCTCCGCAAGAAACGCTGCACGCGTCCTGTCTCCCGCAACGAGTGTCGTGCGTTCGCCCAGAACAAGTGTGAGTCCGATGCCTCCTAGGAA
>JAKFXO010000045.1 GCA_021731345.1 Candidatus Peribacterales bacterium
GACTCCCCCACCCAGCGAGTTGGTGCGCCGCTTGATGAAAAATTGCCGAAGGTGAAACATCTGCATGCGAAAGAATCTCTGCAGGATGCGTTTTCACGCGCAGATTTGGATGACTGGGTGGATCAGATGAAACGTGCGCTTGGGCGACAGGATGCAGAATTTGGATTTGAAACGGAACTCAAGATCGACGGACTGAATATGTCACTCGTGTACGAACACGAAGGCAAAGGCGCCTCCTACAGATTCCTACGTGCGGTCACGCGCGGCAACGGTGTGGAAGGCGAAGACGTAACGCATACGATCAAAACCATTGAACGTGTGCCACTCACTCTTGAGCTTCCGAAAAAATATGCTGACGTCGGGGATAAGCCGAAGTTTTTGGAAATAGGCGGTGAAGTGTTCATCGAGAAAAAAACTTTAGAGATGATCAATAAAAACTTGGCCGATGAAGATAAGTTCGCAAACCCACGTAACGCAGCAGCGGGCTCTGTGCGCCAGCTAGACCCTGCGGCTGCGGCAGAGCGAGATCTGCGCATGTTCTGTTATTCGCTCGATGCAACGAATGCGGATGCGCTTGGCATCACGCACCAAAGCGAGCTCGTGAAATTTTTGCATGACTGCGGACTACCGACCGAAGGTAGTCACAAAGTTTTGAAAACCCTCGACGACGTTGAGAAGCTCTATAGAGAAACCGGAAAAAAACGAGATGCGTTGCCGTTTGATATCGACGGACTCGTCATCAAAGTGGATGAGCGGCGCATGCAAAAAGATTTGGGATCAACCGCGAAGGCACCGCGCTTTGCACGAGCATTGAAATTTGAAGCAGAACAGGCCTCTGCAGAGATTTTGGACATCGAACTGCAAACTGGCCGCACCGGAGCCATCACGCCTGTGGCGCACCTTTCTGCAGTGCAGCTTGCCGGTACAACGGTGACGCGTGCAACTCTGCATAATGAAGATGAAATCCTGCGGCTCGGCATTCACATCGGTGACACGGTGATCGTCCGTAAGGCTGGTGACATCATTCCGGAAGTGATGGAAGTACTCGAAAACTTGAGACCGAAAGATGCCAAGCCATTCCGGTACCCCAAGCACTGTCCGAGCTGTGGCACCGAACTTGTCCGCCCTGAGGGCGAAGCAGTGCACCGCTGCCCGAACGACAACTGTACGGCTATGCGACTGGAGCGCATCACGCATTTTGCATCACGCTACGCTCTTAATATTGAAGGCCTTGGCTTTGAAACTGTCGAACTTCTTGTGAAAGCGGAGCTCATCACAGATACCGGCGATATCTTTTTCCTGAAAGCTCATGATCTCCTGAAGCTCCCGCTCTTCAAAGAAAAGAAGACAGAGAATCTTTTGGAAGCAATCGAGAAAGCACGAAAAAATCCACTCGAACGCTTCCTCTTTGCACTCGGCATTCGTCACATTGGACGCGAGACGGCGGAACTTCTGTCACGAAGAATTTTGTGGGACGACACAGGAGCAGCTGACATTTCTCCGGCTCGCATTGGTGAAGTTCTTTCAAAACTTTCCGCCGACGAACTTTTCAAGATTGATGGCATCGGTCAGGCAGTGGCAGCCTCTCTTGCGGAGTGGATGAGTGAAGCCGATAACCGCGCGCTGCTGCACAAAATGGAGAACGGCGGCGTTCGCTGTGTGCTGCCGCAATCGTCAGGCATCGCGCAGATTTTTGAAGGAAAAACATTCGTCATCACAGGAACACTTCCGACTCTCGGACGAGAAGACGCGAAAGCGATGATCAAAGATCGTGGAGGAAAAGTAAGTTCGGCTGTCAGTAAGAAAACTGACTTCCTTTTGCTCGGTGCAGATGCAGGCAGCAAGCTGGATGATGCGGTGAAGTTTGGGACGAAGACGGTGAGTGAGGAAGAGTTCAGAAAAATGTGTGGTTGATGCTTCTTTCACGGATAAAAAACCAAAGACTGTCATTTTTATTGTTATTCGATTGTTCCTTGGGGGACCAGGGAACCTTGCCAGGTTCCCTAGATCCCCCAAACCCCCATTACCCTCCAGTCTTAACCTGTTTGCCTTCGACCACACCCGTTCGGTGTCCCATGTGGTGCTGGACGTCGTGTTCTGAAGGGTCTTCGATTGCGTCTTTGAATGATCATGGATTGTGCATGTCATGTTTCTGAAATAACGGCGTTCTGTCGCCTTGGGAAATTTCCGTCGCACATCTTCGCGAAGGGAGCGTGAGAAAAGCGCATGTTTGAGGCCGTAGGCCGAGTTTGCGCTTTTCTAGTGACCGAGCGATTGATGTGCAGGAAATTTTCAAGAGCGACGATTTTTTCGCCACTTTTTTCTAAAAAAAGTGGCAATGAAATTACTAAAGCAAAAGTAAACCAAGACGATCATCTTGTGCATTTCTTAACTCAGATACCCCCGACACATATCGAGCGTCTGATCTGACAGAACTTTCCCGGAGACATCGAAGTGGCGAACGTTCCACGAGAGATTGATCTTCACGTCGTAACGCGAATCTGACGTGATCGTAAGCTCAACTCGCTCGCCCTTCTTCACGATGACAGACTTCAAGACAGGCAAGAATATCTGCTCCCAGTGCGTCAGGGGCTTGTCTGGCGCTGTGGAGAGACCCACCCCAGGCACGAGCTCAGCGTCCCACCAGAGGGCAAATCCGTGGATCGTGGTGGCATCTTTCCACGTCACTGTCTTTGTACGAATGCTTTTATTTTTCTTCGAGAAATCAATGAAGTCCCACTCCTGCGTTCCGGCTTCAAGCACATCATCCGGACGAATGGTTTTTACGTAGATATTATTGAGAGAAATTTCACGCGCTTCATCAAACGCGAGATCAAAACCAACATCCGTCCAGACGTCGACATCGGTCTTGAGTCGAGTAGATGTGACAGGTGCAACAAGCTGGCTGATGGTACCGGGGATAATGACGCCGCCGGGCTTCAGGAAGCGCTTTCCGTCTTCAATGGATTCGATGATATTTTCTTCCAGTGCGTAATTTCCCAGTGTCTCAGAGACCAGCACATCACACTGCGGGATGCCTTTGACGTCTGTGGAATGTTTCTTCAGGAACGTACAGTTTTTGATGCCGTTGCGTGCCGCAAGTTTTTTACTGATATCCAAAATCTCACCACTCTCGATGAGCGTGACGTGTTTTGCTCCGAGACGAGACGCCAGAAACCCGAGAAATCCGGTGCCTGAACCGAGATCAATAATGTGACTACCCGGTTTCACGGCTTTCTTCAGGGCAGATTCGAACGCCTTGTTGCGGACAGTGTCGCCGATGAGTTTGCGCTGGAGTTCAATCATGACTCAGAAGACAATGTCAGCATTCTACCCTCCTCTCATGATTTTCTCTCCTGTCCCCGGAACACCGCTCATTACGCAGGGCTTTGGCCAAAATCCGCAGATCTACAGTGCCTTCGGTTACGACGGCCACAACGGCATAGACTTCGGCCTTGCAGTCGGCACGCCCATCTACGCTCCCCATGACGGAACGATCACTGTGAAAGATGAAGGGAACCAAAACTACGGACTGTCGGTCATCATCGATGACGGTAAGCGCAGGAGCTTACTTGCACACCTCTCTGAGGCAACGGTTTCAAATGGCCAATGGATCAGCCAAGGAGACCCGATCGGTAAAAGCGGCGTGTCCGGTATGTGCACCGGTCCGCACCTGCATTGGACTTTTAAGATTATGAAAAACGGCGTGGTGCAAAATAAAACCAATGGGTATGACGGTGCCATGGACCCGTGTGCTGTGACGCGCTTGTGGCAACCGCAGTCGCTTCTAGACGGGTCATTCACAGACGACGCAAAACCGTCTCTCCTTCTTGCGCTGCGAGATGATCAGCGGATCAAAGGAAAGACGGCGTAGACATTGCATTACATGCCAGACGATGACGTGCCTGTGGATGAACTCGTACTTGATGGCCTGCTTGAGGAACTCGTCGTTGCAGAACTCGAGGTTGAAGGTGTGCTAGAGCTTGTGCTTGATGGACTTGTGGTCGATGAAGAAGAGCGCGAAGACGTACTTGATGACCTAGGACTGGAAGACGAGGAGCTCTTTTTTTTGCAGAAGCGTACAGATGTGGCATCGCCTGTCGCTTTGAAGCACGCAACAAGCTGACCTGCTTTGCAGTTTGCAGCTTTCCATTTTTTATCTTCGTTTGGCTTCACCCCTTTTCCGGCAACGTGGGTGCGAGTGATCTTCGGACCGTTGACAGTGTTTTTTGGATTGGGGTCTTTGGAATCATCTTGCGGACATTCAGCGGCGCACTGCGGTGCCCTCACATTGTTGAGAGCCTTTTCCATTGCAGTTTTGTATGCCGCCTCAAGATCATCTGCACTCTTACCGCACTTACATACTTCATTACCGTTCAAAGTTTTTTCGGCCTTCGGTGCACAAGCATCGACAGGAGGTTTTGTCGGTGGAGTTGTCGGTGCTGGTGGAGTGGTTGGTGCCTTTGGTGTTGTTGGGGCAGCGCCAGCAGTCGTGCCCATCATTGCTGTATCTCCTGTTGTACCTCCAGACTCAGATCCTGACGTATCGGAAAAAGCGAAGCTCTCAATGTTTACGGGCGCCATATTATTATTCGGATCCATCCACGGACCATCATCAGTTCCAGTTGTGGAACTCATGGATGACGTGGATGTCACGAGCTGACCCTCTAAATTGTCACTGCCGAAGCGATCACTTGCGGTGTAGGCAAGAACGCCAACGACAAAAAGACCTGACGTCACAGCAAGTAGTTTTGGAACTTTGTGTAGCATAAATTGAGGAGAGGGAATGTTTCATACTCTACGCATCTTTCTGGATGCGAGTATAGAAATTCCTCATGAACCTGCGGTTTCGTCCACAAGTTCCACTTAGCTCGCAACACAGTGCTTGATCCGAACACAGCCAGTATTCAGAGAAAAAACATACTGCAAAATTCCCTGAGCAACTCCATCTGCACTGAGCAAAGTCTGCGTGAGCGGCTGAGCTTCAATAACCTGCTCTTCTCCGTCATCTTTGCATCCTGATGCACATGCAAAGTTGACTCCTGCTGGTGGTGCACATGCCTTCAGCACAGGTTCAATCTGACGTTGAATGCTTTTCTGCACACTCTCAAGCATCGAACCTTTTTTCCATACTTTGAGGTCTTTGATCGAAAAGACGTACGTACGATCGGGGCAAGTATCACCCGGATTATTCTCAGAGGTTCCAACGACTCCGGACATTTTAGCGAAATCAATAAACTTTCCCTTTTCGTCGTAGGTCAAAGAATCTGCGTATCCAATCTCCCACGCATTGGGAATTGCGGTCGTACCGTAGGAAGGCATTTTTGCTGTTCTGCCGCTCAAGGTAAAAAGTTGCCCGATCGTTCCTGCGAAGATCACAATAAGAAAAGCGAGTGATGCAACAATGGAGCCGATGAGGTGAACTTTTTTCATGTGGGACGGCTCTTATTCTACGATAGGTATGATGTTCTTCCAACACAGCACGCTCTTGCAGATTTCGTGGGACAATTTTAGAGTGATGATGTTCTTCCTCATCCCCACTCCTACATATGTCTATCATCAAAGAATTCCGTGACTTCGCTATGAAAGGCAACGTCGTTGACCTCGCAGTCGGTGTCATTATTGGAGGTGCATTTGGGAAAATCGTCTCATCGCTCGTGAATGACATTCTCATGCCGGTCATTGGAGCAGCTCTCAAGGGCGTTGATTTTACGACTCTCGCCATCAGTGTCGGTGGAGCGAGTATCAAGTACGGCATGTTCATTCAGTCCGTAGTTGACTTTCTAATTGTCGCTTTCTGTATCTTCTTCATGATCAAGGCAATGACCCGCTTCCAGAAGCCAGTGGCAGCAGCAGGCAGTGCACCGATGAGCTTGGATCAGAAACTGCTTGGTGAAATCAGGGATCTGCTCAAAAAATAGTTTTTGGACCTAGTATTTTAGAAACCCGCTTCTCCTGAGCGGGTTTTTGGTCGTAGACGTCGTCAAACCGAGTATCTGAAGCACTTAGTAAAGTCGTGCATCCTAAAACATGTCCTGCTACACTTTCCCGGCTTGATCTTTATGCTGATATTGCGAAATGGCAGATAGGCCGTAATTATCAAGAAGATCCTTTCAATTCTGTGCCCAGGTGGCGAAATGGCAGACGCGCTAGCTTGAGGGGCTAGTGGCCGCAAGGCTGTGGAGGTTCGAGTCCTCTCCTGGGCACCATGAAATACATGAAAGACAAACCTCCGGTTTTTCTTTCATGAGCTATCTTTTCGGCAGAGTGGCAGCTCCAGACAGGCGGAGCCTGTCTTCGCTGCGCTTTTCTTTGCATCATGTTTCCTAATACTCGATCAAGCAGTCAGTTTTTTCTTGAGTCCCGATGCATGGAAGATTTCTTCCGGCTTTATTTTCAGGAGTTCAGGATCACGATCGGACTCCGGATACAGAACGGTATACATCTCCGGAAGCATGGAGCTCATCATCTCCGTAAGCGTCACGCGCTTACTCAGCGCGACATAATTTCCAAATGATGTGTCACCTGTCTCCAGCGCCATATCGATACCGGTTGCAGGGACGTAGTCACCTGTCGGCGTCTTAAGGTACGCAAGTACCATGCCATCACCGCCAAGCTCTTTGGTTTGGACTGGGATAACGGCATCTGCTTCAGGTGTATTACCAAGCTCTTGCAACATCGCTCTCCATGCTTCCTTAATGACCGTGAGATCGTGTACCTGACAGAAGCCTCCTAAGCACTTCATGCCGTAGTAGAGCGATACGATGAGATAACACAGGAGCATTCCTGGGAATATCTGCTTCTTTTTCATAGCATCAAAAATAGCGTCAGGATTCCATGGAATGCGTACATCGGAATCCTGAAAAACAAGAATGTCATTTTCAAGCTTCGTACCAACTCGGCGCTGCTTTTCGTTGACCCCCCAGAACATGTACGTTCCCCAACCTTTTTCCAAAGAAAACGCTCCGGCAAGATTATTGAAATACTTTGGGATGAGCGCCATGAACGTTGGATCAAATAAAAATTGATGGATGAGTGAATCAGGCTTCTTGAGGTGGGTACGGAGCAGAAGCTGTGTGACGATCGTCTCGATATCAAGATAGACGAGGTCTGGCACTGTTATGCCGCCGGACGGAGTACCGTCTGGACCGTGAAAAAGTTTCGGCCAAAACCGATAGTTAATACGTGAAATTTGAGAACAAAGATTCGACGATTTCAAAACGATGTCGGAACCAAATTTGTCTTCGAGAAACAGACGAATACGATCCCCACGACCCTGAGCGATCTCGCCATTCTTCTCTTTTTTCTGAAGTTCCAATTCTGCTTTTGTAAGGTCTTCACGGCTATAAGGACGTGTTCCGTACACCACCGACATTTTAAGCTTATCAGGAAGGATAGGGAGCCTGATGAGATTTTTAGAGCCGTTGGTGCCGCCGTTAAAAAGCACGCCACGTGAATACCCCGAGGCATTATT
>JAKFXO010000093.1 GCA_021731345.1 Candidatus Peribacterales bacterium
CGCGAACGCACAGCAGGCTTGGGCTCACGCTCAGGCAGCTGACAATGCAGCTCGTCCCAAGGGACCTGGCAACCTTCTGGCTGCCATTTTCCCGCGGATGCTCGGTCACCGCTAGTCGCAGCCAGAATTGATTCCCACGACACCCAGTCCGCCTAACCCCTTCACCGGGGATAGGCGGACGCTTTTACGTGCATAAAGGAGGGAAAAATGGTACAATGGGGATATTCCAAACCAACATTTCTATGCCAGAAACAAATAAGAAAACTGAATCACCGCAAACTCCAGACAACCGGTCAATTGATACGACCGGACTCGCAGCTGATGTACGAGCAACACGTGATGAAGCATTGCGAGATGCGCGCAGCACGGTCACGCGTGCAGGCAGAGTCATGGATATTGTGGAGCAAGGCGAGCTGACAGAAAGCCGTCGCACTGCGCTCGAAGTACTCAAGGAAAAGCTCACAATGCTGCAAACGCGCATTGATAAGACCGAAGGAGTCGCAAGTGAAATTGAGCGCACGCTTACGCGTATCGATGCGAAGGTGAAGGAGGAGGATAGGCTGAGGGAAGAAATTGCTCTCACCGAGGCGCGTACGTATGTGACCAATCCTGCACAATGGAGTGAATTTATCGGATACGCGGGAGGCATACTCCGTCGCCAAGAATATGTATCCAAGGACGCGGTTGCGCATCCTGATGATGCAACGCTGAAAGCACTGAATACACGTCGTGATGCTGCCGTGAGGGCATACAGTGCCAATACACCAGCAACGCCAACAACCCACAACTGGCAGCCCAATACAGAAAATGAACGACGCGTACTCGGTGCCATGAAGGCACTTGCGGAGCTGGAAGATGTTACGCAGCAATATGAAAAATATCGCGGTATGGTTGATGGCATTCGTACCCTGGGCGACAGAGCTCTCCTCGTTCCAAACGATACAAGTGTCACGCTCGATGTACGACGCGGAAGTTCTCAGCAGCCAAATCTCATCACGTTGGATTCTGCGCCAAACACGACATACACCAGTGGTACACAAGACCTTACGATTCAAAGAACTCCTGAGGGTTGGAACGTCACAATGAAACCAGAATTCACAGGCACGGTGCTCGTCAATCGGACGCCGAACGCTGCGAACTGGAATCGATTTACGTTTGGTACGCCGGAGCGAAACCCAGCGCCGGAGAGGACTGCACCACCGACAACTCCGGAACGTACTGCTCCACGCACTGGACCAACGCAGCAGAGACAAACACCTCGCACGGAAAATCCGAATAGCCCTGCACGCACACCAGAACGAGCGGAATCCTCCACGCTGAGATCGCGCGGATTTGGCGGCCCTGAGCCATCTGCGACGCCACCACTCCGTACACCTACACAACGTCCTGCTACGCAACCAACACAGCCTCGTGCTGCGGCTCCGTCTCAGCCTTCACAAGAACGTGCACCGACACAACGTTCTGCCGCCCCATCCACACAGCCTCGTACTCCTACGCCAGCTCCAAATACTCGCACGCGTGAAAACACTGAAAGCATGAGAAATAGTGAGGTCGTGCAGACGAGTGCCACGACACTCGAATTCCCCGCAAATAATCCGGTGAATATTTCGTACAAAACGAGTAGGGCATACAACGCAAAACCATACGAACTTCGGACCAATGTTTCGAAACTCGATTTTTATCTGTATTCGATCACGAAAGAAAATGGCGTCTGGAAATTTTCCATGAAGCCCGGTCAAAGCGGAGAGATCACAATTGGTCTCGCAGATGGCAAGACACAGAGTTTTCAGCTTGGCGAAGGCGCTCCATTTACACCGCCAAGTGCAACCAAAAAAGCTCCTGCTGCAGGACCTACAACGCCGAATGCTCCGGAAAAAAAGACTCCTCAAAAAACTCCTGCCCCGGAGTCAAAAATTGCCACGACGCGTTCAATATCAGGAACCCCTGAAAAAATTGATGCCTCATACGCAAGATTCGATGCGATCTATAAAGATTACACCTCAACGATCGTAAAGGACTATGAAAAGTACGGAGGTACAACAGAATGGAAATTCTTCAATCAAGCATTTGAGCAATTAATGGCTGAAATGGAAATGTCTCTGGGCGACTCCCCTCGCTTTACCGATCTCAAAAAATGGAAGGCAAGCGTCAAAACGAAAGAGCGACAAGAAGTTGAGCGTGTATCTGCAAAAATGGAAAAGCTTCTTGCAACATATAAAGCTACAAAACTTGAAGCTAAAGCACCAAGTGCTATGCAACGTATTGATACAACAAAAGGCAATCTTGAAGATGCAAAGAAAAATATAGAAAAATTCAGAAAGGCTATTGCTGCAAAGGGAGGTCCTCGTGCAAAAGAATTTGCATCACTCGATGCGCTGTATACCGAAAGCTATACACTCGCAAAAACAAGTGCTGCAAAAAAAGCGATCATCGTGTGCCATGAACAACTTGCCCAGAACTACGCGACGGCAAAG
Organism: Candidatus Peribacterales bacterium; assembly: GCA_021731345.1. Taxonomy (GTDB): domain Bacteria; phylum Patescibacteriota; class Gracilibacteria; order Peribacterales; family Peribacteraceae; genus JAGORY01. The sequence continues at coordinate 2,475 of JAKFXO010000093.1, forward strand.
GAGGCTGAGAAAGATGGTGTCTTTGGATCTATGTTTAGCTTGGTTTCTGACGCGGCTAGCTTCAGGCCTGGAATGGATCCAGATGATCTCCGTATGCAATTGATTGAACGCGCTGAACGCACGCCATTCAATCTAAAGCTCACACCTAAAGAACTCGTGCAGCTCATGGCCTGGAAGCATAAAGTTGATGCACTGCGTGCGGATACAACTCTCACAGAACAACAGCGCCATGACCAAATTGGAAAATATTTTGCAGATCATTACAGTATTTTTGAAAGCATCCGAAGTAATACGTCATCACAAATGAAGCAACTCAAAGCCATTGGATACAATGTTGATGTAGCGATGAACGATGTCATTAATCCTGAGACGATTGACTGGCTTGTCGCTACCCACGTCTCTGCAACTCCAGTGAAGGGAATGTCTGATCAGACATTCTTTGATATCTATCCAATCAAAACTACAGAAAAAGTTGCACCAAAAAAAGCTACTACGCCTGAAATACCGAAGACCACAGAAATTGGCTCAGAAAAAAAAGGAGAGTTGAGAGCAAAAGGTATTCCACGATCTATTTCAACAATCTCAGATCCCACCCTCGAAAAGGATGACACAGCGAAATATGGCGGACGATTACTGACGCCAAAAGAAGTTCAAGATCTTGGTCTGGTGATCCTGAAAGGAGAAAAGGCGAAAGTACTCGACGGTGATACTTACATTGCGTGCACGAAACACAACTGCCGTCCGATCAAATCAAAAGCTCAGATGGAAGAAGCAGATAAAGAAAAAAAGGAAGCTGCAAAAACGACGAAGAATACTCCACCGGTACAACCTGCTGAATCAGCAACTAAAATGCCAGAAATAAATAATGGCATCTCTGCAAACGGTCGTGAATTCCGCATCGGCATCAATGAAAGCTTCACCATGAATTTCAACCCCCCAATGGGCGGTTCGTCATCTGTATCGTTCACACCAAGTTCATACGATCTGAAAGGCATCGTCGTAAATGCGAAAAAATATTCAGATGTCTGGGTCATCGATGTTGTTCCGCAGTACGAAGGCACCATCACCCTCACTCGTGCACGTGATAAAGCGAGTGCAAGCCTGACCGTAAAAGCTGACCCTGTGGCACTTGCAGCCATTGAGAAAGCAAAAGATCTAACAGTGCGTGAAATTTCTACCGAAGAAGAATTCAACGAACTCGTGCTCAAGTCTCCTGTTCCAGTCGTCGTTGATCTCTACGCGACATGGTGTGGCCCGTGCAAACAAATGCAGCCCGATCTTGAGGCAATCGCACGTGACCAAGGTGGTACAGTCCGTGTCGTAAAAGTAGATGGCGAAAAGTTTTCGAGAATTCAGAGCGAATATGCACCAAAAGAAAATGGGCAATACAAATTCCCGACACTGCTCATTTTTGAGAGGGGTAAAAAACTACGTGGTGCCATCGGACGACTTCCACGCGACAAAATCCAAGAGCTTTTGCCGCCACTCGAAAGAAGTAACGTGACTATGCGATAGTCCTCACTAAGCTCGTAGACGGAGAGCCCTACGCCAGATTACGGCTGCAATGAGCACCATGGCGACAATGCCCATAAGTATGGGTTCTACGGAGAGAAGTGCCTGATGTTCGGGTTCGATTTTTCTCAGAACATACTGCTGTGTACTGCTTTGAAAAAGAATATCGGCAGCTCCGGTACGTGGCATTTGCGTCTTGTATTGGGTCGTTCGACTGATTCCTTGGTCTTCAAGTGTGATGAGCGGAAGTTCTGTGACGCCTTTTCCATTCGCGCCGTAGGTAGCTCCCGCAGAAGATCCATTGGCATACATGCCTGTGCCCGACGAAACTCCCGAGGAATTTGCACCATTTCCTACTCCTGAACCAAGGCCATTGGCACCTGTCTGGCCAGCAGTGCTGGATTCAGTTTTCAGGGAGCAATTCACAGTCGTCACCACACCCTGAGAGGACCCAACCGTAATATTTTTCACAGACTGTAAGACTCGAGCGATCGCACAGCTGAGTGAATTATTTACTTTGTACGCCATCTCAAAATTCTTGGATTCTCCGGGCTGAAGATCCGTCATGCACTGCACAGCAGTCCCAACTTGCACACATTCTTTGGATGAGCGGGTGGGATCAAAAACAGCACCATTTGGAAGTGGTCCATGAGAAAAGACAAAGCCTTTCACCGCCTGAGTGCCACGGTTCGCGGCATTCACGGTATATCTAGCAATGCGCTCCGCTCCAGAACCAAGGCGTGCAGCAAGATTGTTCCCAGCATTCGCAAGACCAGAACCCACGGATGAAGCAGTGTTTCCTAAGGAATTCACCCCGTTATTCAACCCACTACTTAGTCCGTTTGCATTGATATTGAGCCCTCCATTGTTGCCGTTTCCAGAAGAAGACCCAGACGACCCGGAACCACCCGTAGAACCATTTCCGCCAGTGCTTCCCTCTCCTCCAAAAACAAACGATTCACTACAATCCACAAGACCTCGGATACATGGTGGGGGCGTGAGCATAGGAAAAGTATTATTGCTTAATTTATACTTTTGTCAAGTATTTGGTTATGTGAGCACTATTCCATACTATGAAGCAGATGACTGAACCCTCAGCGCTTATTGAAGCGGCATACGAAGACTATGCCGATGCGATTTTTCGACACTGCTATTTGCGCGTATCGAATCGTGATGTTGGCAAAGACCTGATGCAGGACACGTTCATCAAGGCATATCAGTATGTCAAAAAAGGCGCAGAGGTCGAGAACCTCCGAGCGCTTCTGTATAAAATCGCCAATAACTTGATCATCGATTACTTCCGAAAATCAAAAGAAGCGTCGCTCGATGCACTCCAAGAAGCAGGCTACGACCCTGCAGGCAGTGACGGGAAAGACTTTGGAAAGACGCTGGACGAAGCAGCAATCGTGCAAACACTCGCCAAACTCAGGCCGGAAGATAGAGAGCTTATCGTCATGAGATACATCGATGACTTAAAGCCGCGCGACATCGCACTCATTCTGAATCTTCCTGCAAACACCGTGTCCGTCCGTATTCATCGCGCTATCAAAGAGCTCGAGCCATATCTCAAAAATCCGCATGAAGTTCGATCCTGAGTCCTTCTTTCGGTCGGCACGCTCTATACGCCTTAGTAAGGACGAATTTGATGAAATCAGACAAAACATGCAAATGTCTGTAACGAAAGAGGATGGGGTACGTCCTACGAGCACTATGGATCAGGAAAATTTTCTGAAATCAGCCAAAGGCCTGTCTTTGCGTATGGATGAAAAAGCGCAGATTCGCGCTGCCATTATGGAGAGCATTGCCTCGGGCAACCCTTCCATGAGCCCATTTCATCGTTTTCTGCGTATCTGCTCAGGGTGTATGGCAGTGGTCATGCTCTTTGTACTATGTGGAGCTGGCGTGTCCTACGCGGCAGAGTCCTCTCTCCCCGGAGATCCGCTGTACACAGTGAAGGTGAATTTCACAGAATCTATTCTTCTCCGTCTCAATAACTCCGTGGAAGCCAAAGCCCGCGTGCAAGCTAGGCTTGTTGGCCGCAGACTTGAGGAAGCTGAGAAGCTTGCTGAAAAATCCAGACTCACCGCTGAGCGTGTAGCTATCGTCCAAGAAAGATTAACCGCACACGTTGCGGCTCTTGAGGTAGATCTTCAGGAACTTGCAACACTGGACCAGCAAACGTCCGGCAGCATCGCCATCGATACTGCTGCGGAAATGGAGGCACATGAAAACTTGCTGCAGAGAATCGACAATGACAATGACCCCAAGGACGTTGAAAGACTACTTACTGAAACGCGAAAAGCTCGCAGTATTGCGGAAAAAATTACGTTGGAAGTAGGCGTCAGAAATATTGCAGAAGTGAAAGCGAAAAAAGCTGACGATGAAATCAGGAAAACGAAAGCGGCAAAAACCTGGAAAGCGCGAGTGGATGAGGATGCCGACATCGCACATACGATTTTGACTGCCGAAGATGACTTGAAGGCCTCGGAGGAGGCTGCAGTAGAGGCAGGAATTCGAGTAGAGAAGGCGACGTCTGCTCTCAATAAAGCCAAGGAAGCAAAATTTATGATGCTTCTACCGTCGCGCACGAAGCTAAAGGAACGAACGAAAAAGGAGCGTCCAAAAGATGCGGATGCAGAATCATCCATGTCCTCATCGGTTGAAATGTCGTCATCCATCTCTCTGTCGATGAGCTCGTCTTCCGTAACATCCTCGTCAACTACATCGAGTACTTCTTCCTCTTCGGTCTCTGCGTCGTCGTCACAGACTTCGTCCACACCATCGTCAAAGAGCCGATCGTCATCGGCTTCGAGCACTGAGCGAAAAAGTTCTGAAAGCAAATCCTCTGTGCGTTCTTCCAGCGTGAGCTCGTCTCTTCCTCTCAGTTCAGCCATGAGTGACATCCTGAAAAAGACGGACGACCTCATCAAAAAGACGCTGCCGTAAGTCAGGAAGATGCAGAGTTTCTTGCGGGACTGAGCCTTCTTCCGTAGGCTTCGTTCAGCCGTTTTCTCTCTTCCTATGTCTCCTCGCACCACCGCAGAAATCCGTCAGGCCTACTTGGACTTCTATAAGTCCAGAAGCCACGCCGTGATCCCAGGAGCGTCATTGGTACCTGAAAACGATCCAACCGTGCTCTTCACGACCGCCGGCATGCATCCGCTCGTCCCCTACCTCATGGGGCAAGCGCATCCGATGGGCAAGCGCGTGTGCGACGTACAGCTCTGTGTGCGTACACAAGACATCGATGAAGTTGGTGACGCATCTCACCTCACGATGTTTGAGATGCTTGGACGCTGGAGCATGGGTGACTATTTCAAGGAAGGAGCGATCACGATGAGTTATGAATTTATGACTGGTGTC
>JAKFXO010000091.1 GCA_021731345.1 Candidatus Peribacterales bacterium
TTGAGGAGACATTTGGAGAGCTGAAGCCAGGACTATATTTCCTGACTGTGCGTGCTCCAGAATGGGTGAATAGCTTCAACAAGGTTCCCTACCAAGAGGAGAGAACATTTGCCGTAACGAACATGGCAATGACGCTGAAGTATTCTCGTGGAAAGGCGCTTGTATGGGTGACAGACGTACAAACAGGCAATCCTATTTCAGGAGCCAAAGTCAGTTTCCATAGTGATGCAGGGAAAATTGAGGTGTCTGGAACAACAGACAAAGACGGATTCTTTGAAACAGCTATTTCTCTCAAAGATTTTCAAAATCAGGCATACGACTGGCAGCCCGAATTTTGGGTGACAGCCGAGAAAGATGGTGACTTTGCATTCGTCGGAAGCAATTGGAATAACGGCGTACAGCCATACGATTTCGGTGGCATCTATTCAGACTTCCGTTCGCCAGATGCTGCCAAGTACCGCATGCAGGCAACTCTGTATACCGAGCGTCCACTCTACGGTGCGGGTGACACAGTTTTCTTCAAAGGAATTGTTCGCTTGCTTGACGACAATGGAAAACTTTTGGTACCGGACTCGACGCGTACTGCGTATGTCAGAATTCAAGATACAAACGGAACTGAAATTTATTCGAAGAATCTGAAGCTCAGCGAGTTTGGTTCATTCGATAGTTCGTTCGTTTTGGCTAAGGAGGCACCACTTGGCATGTACAGCTTGAATGCTTCACTTTTGCCAGATGCAGACATTGAAGGTTCTGCGTACACGAGCTTTTCGGTTCTTGCCTACCGCAAACCTGAATACAAAGTTTCAGTCGCTACAGATAAAGAAGAGTACGCAAACGGCGACACAGCAACGGTGGATCTTACCGGTGCGTATTACTTTGGCGCGCCAATGGCAAACGCCAAGGTAACGTACCGACTTGATTCTACTGACTATTACTTCAACAAATTTACAGACGGCTGGTATTCGTTTGCCCTTGAAGACGCTTGGTGTTGGATGAATTGCGAACGCTCCACAGGGGTCATCACTTCAGGAGAAGCAGTGCTGGACGCCGCTGGACGATTGAAACTCCAGCTTCCACTGAACATCGACGATAAGTCGGTCAGCCAAGTCATGACGCTCGAGGCTGATATCACGGACCAGAACAACCAGGTTGTGAGCTCTCGGGGTTCGTTTGTTGTTCATAAGTCTAATGTCTATGTTGGTGTCAGGACTGATGACTATGGAGTTCCTGCCGGCGGTAAAGCAGCGATGAAAGTAGTGACCGTCAACCCAGATGGAACAATGGCACCCAATACGCCGGTCACTGTCGCTCTCTATTCCAGGACGTGGAATGTCATACAGCAGAAAGGCGTCGATAGTGAGTACTACTACGACAGTGAGCCTGAAGACACGTTTATTCGGTCACAGAACGTGGTGACAAATTCAGAAGGAAAAGTGACTGCTGATGTGAAGCTGGATCAAGCAGGGGAGTATCGCGTTGTCGTAACGGCAAAGGATTCTGCTGGACGCGAAGCGAAAGCCGGTTGGTCAGTGTATGTCTGGGGAGACACATACTTTAACTGGCCAAGGTCGAATAACGACCGTGTGGATGTCGTGGCGGACAAGCCGGAATACAAAGTAGGAGACACTGCAAAGCTCATCGTGAAATCTCCGTATCAGGGTCCAGGCGTAAAAGCACTCGTGACTGTCGAGCGCGAAAACGTTATGACGAAGAAAATCGTCGATGTGACGAGTAATGCCATGGCAATCGAAATTCCGATTACGGAAGATCTGATTCCTGTTTCGTATGCATCAGTCGTTATTATCAAGCCAAGAATTGGCGAAACGTTTAACGAGAACGGACTCGATACTGGCGCTCCAGCATTTAAGGTCGGCTACGCACGCTTGGCAGTCGACACGAGCTCCAAGCGTCTTGATATTCAAATCACGACTGATAAAGAAAAATATGTACCGGGCGAAAAAGTGAACGTCTCTCTGAGCGTCAAAGATGCAAAGGGAAACCCCGTGCAGGCCGAGCTTTCGCTTGGCGTCGTGGACCTGAGCTTGCTTGACCTCACCGGTTTTGAAATGCCGGATCTTGTGCAAGCGTTCTACTTTGAACGCGGACTTGGCGTGCAAACCGCCAACATGCTGACGTATCTCACAGAAAGGTTTAAGCCGGGCTCCAAAGGAGGTGGAGGAGATGGCGAAGAGCGTACGCGCGGAAATTTCCTTGATACCGCGTATTGGAATCCGACAATCGTAACCGATAAAGACGGTAAAGCGTCTACGAGTTTCTCGCTGCCAGATAACCTTACGACGTGGCAACTTCTTGCTCTTGGTTCCACAAAGAATACGTTTGTCGGTGGATTTGCGAAGAACATTATCGAAACCAAGCGTGTCATTCTGCGTCCGGTTCGTCCGCGCTTCGGTGTCGTCGGAGATCAGACGACTTTGGCTGCCATCGTTCACAACTACCTCGATGAAGATCGTGAATTCAAGATCGCACTGAGCGGTAAAGGATTTACTGCGACAGGAAAGTCAGAGCAAACCGTTCGCATCGGCAAAAATTCTCAGATCAAAGTAGATTTCCCCGTGAAGGTATCTGACACGGATAGCATGACCCTTACATTCCTCGCGACAACGGAAGGCGCCAAAGATGAAATAGAGGAAACGATTCCGGTCTACCGCTTTGGTGTACAGCAAACAAATGCTACTGCGAATGTTACGGATAATCGTGAAACTGAAAAAGTAGCTGTTCCCACAAAAGCAGATGCTCCGGATGGAACGCTGAAAGTAACCGTCGCACCTACACTTGCTGTCTATCTGCCAAGCAGCTTGGAATTCCTCAGTACTTTCCCTTACGGATGCGCCGAGCAAACGGTCTCGAGCTTTGTACCAAATATCGCACTTGCACAACTGAAGTCTTTTGATCAGTTCCGCGTCGTATCAGCTCCGGATCTTGAAAAAAATGTTCAAACCGGACTCCAGAAGCTCTACAAGTTCCAGCGTTCTGACGGCGGATTTGGCTATTGGGAGGGTAGTTATGAAAGTTATCCGTACCTCACTGCGTACATTGTTCACGCACTCAAGATGACGAATGAAGCTGGCTATGCCGTTGATAACGGTGTCATTGATAACGCACTGTCGTATCTCAAGTCTTCCATCAAAGGTGGAGCACTCACACCATACGTGACGATGGAAACTCGTGCGTACGCACTCTTTGTTCTCGGAGAGTTCGGACAAAGCGACGCAGCAGCGTTAAATCTTGCGTACAAGTCTCGCACTGATCTTCCACTTTTCTCTCGTGCTCACCTGGCAATGGCTTCTAAGAAAGCCGGAGGCAAGACAAATGACGCAAGAGCAAAAGAAATTCTTGATGAGCTTCTTGGACACGCAAAGATCGATGCTCGTGGTGCGCATTTCGAAGAGAAAGACAATCGCTCAAGCTATTCAATGAATACGGACAACCGTACGACTGCACTCGTCTTGCAAGCCATCGTTCGAATCGAGCCCAATCATGCTTTGCTACCACGCGTTATTCGCGGCTTACTTGCGTCTCGTATCAACGGTCATTGGGACACCACACAAAGCACGGCGCAGTCTGTTGTTGCGTTCGTTGAGTACCTAAAAGTCAGTAAAGAACTTGAATACAACGAACAAGTTGGAGTTGAGATCGATGGAAAGAAGCGTCTTGATGTTGTATTCAAGGCTCCTGCAATGGAAAAGAAAGAAGTTGAAATCGCACTGACCGAGCTCCCTCGTGGCAAGGAAATCGAAGTTTCTGTCGGTAAAACAGGACCAGGAAAACTGTACTACGACGTCATTCTTTCGTACTTCTATACACCAGATACCATCAAGCCTGCTGAAGAGGGTATTGGCATCATTCGTGAAACAATGCCACTTACGAAAAACGATGCATCGATGAAAGTGGGTACGACCCAGAAAGTGACTCTCACAATCACTGTTCCTCAAACGAGACATTTTGTCGCAGTGGAAAGTATGCTGCCAGCTGGCTTTGAGCCAATCGATCTACAGTTTGCGACCAGTCAGCAAAATATGTTTGAAAACGCGACAAATGTTGTCAGCAGCTGGCGAGAGTACGAAAGAAATCAAACATGGAGATTTTCGCATATCGAATTCCGCGATGATCGCATCTTCATGTTTGCCGAGGAGCTTCCTCCTGGTGTCTACACGTATGAATATCTCGTACGCGCAACTACTCCCGGAAAGTTCCGTGAGCGACCCGCTAAAGTATGGGAAATGTACTTCCCTGAAGTCTTTGGTCAGACTGAAGGAAAATGGGTACAAATCGGACAGTAATCGATGGGCCCGGTGTCAAAACCGGGCTCACTTTTTCTTTCACCATGAAACGCGCGCTCGTTATCGTCGGCTCTCTTCTGATCGCTACGATACTTCTCGCGCTAGCGTGGCCTTTGCCAAGTGCTCTGAGTGGTAAAGGTATGCCAGAAAATACGCGAATTTCTGACCGCCACGGTGAGCTCTTGTACGCAGTACAAGGCTCAGGACTGCGTAGTGAAATCCCACTCGAAAATATTCCAAAACCTCTTCTTGATGCGTTGATCGCAACGGAAGATCGTACGTTTTATCATCACCCAGGACTTAGCGTACGCGGCATTGCCCGTGCTGCTGTGAGAAACGTCCTAGCAGGGCACATTGTGGAGGGCGGCAGCACAATTACCCAACAACTTATTCGGACGCTTCTAAGTCCAAAACGAAGAGGATTTTCCTACAAGCTTCATGAAGCATGGCTTGCACTCAAGTACGATGCACGTTTCAGTAAGCACGACATTGTGGAACGATATTTGAATACGTCTTTTTTTGGTCAGGGCGCATACGGTGTGAAGGCTGCAGCTCATGTGTATTTCGATGCCGATGTATCAACGCTCTCGCTTGGTCAGTCTGCACTATTAGTCGGGCTTCTCAACGCACCGTCAGCCTTGAATCCTTTTAAAGATGCAGAAGGAGCGAGGCAGCGACGTGATCTAGTACTGCGCGCCATGCTTGATCAAGGAAAAGTTTCGCAGCCTGAATTTGATGCAGCTCTTGAAGAACCCGTAGCACTCAGAAGTGGCAAGACAGACATTCGTGCGCCGCACTTCGTTCTGTGGCTACTCCAAAGAAATCCAGAGTTACGAGAGAGTAAAGATGTCGTAACAACCCTTGATCTTGCTTTGCAAACTGAAACCGAAGCAATTGTCGATAAGCATGTTGAAAAATTGAAAGACAAAAACGTGACGTCGGCTGCGGTTGTTGTGTTAGATGCACGCACCGGTGAAATTCTGACGATGGTCGGATCGCGTGATTATTTTGATGTTGAGAATGACGGAGCCGTCAACGTCGCAGTCTCAGCACGTCAACCGGGATCTGCGATGAAGCCTTTTACGTACGCTTTAGCACTTTCACAGGGCATGACAGCCGCAACAACTATTTCTGACGTTGAAACGCAATTCTTTACCGCAGAAGGCAATCCGTACGTACCGCGTAACTATGACTATGGTTACCACGGACTTGTCCGGATTCGTGAAGCACTCGCGAATTCCTACAATATTGCAGCAGTCAAAGTTGCTGAAATTGTCGGGGTAGAAAGACTTTTAGCTTTTCTCAAACGAGCAGGAATTTCTACTCTTCGCGAGTCACCCGAACACTACGGCCTAGCACTGACACTTGGAGATGGTGAAGTAAAACTACTCGAACTTGCAGCTGCCTACGGCATTTTTGCTCGAGGCGGAACAACACTGCTGCCAAAGGCACTGCTTGATGAAACAGGTACAGTAGAAGCTCAAATCCTGAACCCCAAAGTTGCATGGCTCATCACTGATATTTTGAGCGATGCCGATGCCAGAGCTGCCGAATTCGGCCGAGATGGTCCGCTTGGCTTTCCGTATCCTGTCGCAGCAAAAACAGGTACAACTCGAAACTCTCGCGACAACTGGACGATAGGCTATACGCCAGATCGCATCGTCGGAGTGTGGGTAGGAAACGCTGACAACGCACCCATGCGTGGTACATCGGGAGTCACAGGTGCTGGCCCTATTTTTCATGACGTTATGCAGGAGGCAATGAAATTTATCGAGAAGAAACCGTTTGAAAAACCGGAAGGTTTCACGGACCGCACCATATGCAGGCTTTCCGGAAAACTGCCGACACCGTTTTGCACCGAGCGCGTGATCGAACACTTCATCTCCGGTACCGAACCACATACGACAGATGACATGTTCGTCAGTATTTCCATTGATACACGAAATGGACTGCGTGCTGGCTCATCTTGTCCGGAGAAATTCATTGAGCAGAAAGTGTTTACCGTGTTTCCTCCTGATACTCGTAAGTGGGCCAGAGAAAATGGTTACACGCCTCCGCCAGATTTATATTCACCGCTGTGTCCTGCGTCGGCGGCTGAAAGTAGTATTCGTCCGCAGTCTGTCATGATCACACGTCCTGCAGAAAACGCTATGTATCTTTTAGATCCACTTATTCCCGACGTACATGAACTTATTGTCTTTGAAGCAGTTGCCGATGAAAGCATTGAGAAGCTGTCATGGTTTGTAAACGGTACGAAAGTAGGGGAGGGGACAAAGCCTGATTTTAGAATAAAATGGAAGCCGGAGACTGGCTCATTTATCGTAAAGGCAGGTTTTGAGTCGCTTCAAAGCAGTGTTCACATTGAGGTCAGGAAGTGATTTTACACGAGTATTATGGTATAATTGAGTGATGACAAACCAAAAAAACATTCATAACGTTCTCATCGTCGGCGGAGGTTTTGGTGGTATTCGTGCAGCCCAACTCCTTTCCTCACGTCCAAATCTGTCTGTTCGTCTTATCGATCCGAAAGGCTACATGGAGTATCACGCTGCTGTGTATCGACTTGTGACCGGACGTAGTGCGACAGAAACGTGTATTCCGTATTCTGAGCTCCTAAAAGGGAAGCGTGTAGAGCTCGTGAAAGACTCAGTGACAGCAGTCGATCTAACTTCGAAAACAGCAGTAGGAGAATCAGGATCTCGTTATCAGTACGATTCGCTTATTCTTGCAGTCGGTAGTGAAACGTCGTATTTCGGAATCAAAGGAGTTGAGCAGCACTCCTATGGCATTAAAACTATTGATGAAGCTCTTCGTCTCAAACGACACATTCATGACATTTTTTCGTCGGTCAAAACAGCACAGCCAGATGACAAAGCACCAGCGCTCCATATCGTGGTGATTGGTGGTGGTGCCAGTGGTGTAGAACTTGCAGGCGAACTTGCTTCATACACTCGCACTATTGCACGCAAAAACTCTGTTGATGCTTCGCTTATT
>JAKFXO010000082.1 GCA_021731345.1 Candidatus Peribacterales bacterium
GCCAGAATCCCACTCTTTACGAAGCTGGGCGTACCGCTTTCGGATAGCCAACTTCTTGGCGCCGAGGACAATTGCGAATGGGTATTGCTGCCTGGTCGCAGATATCTCATCAACAAAGCCAAGTCGTTGGAGAAAAGGCATCGCTGCCTTTCTCATGTGTCCAAATTTTTCTTGGATATCCGCTCGAAGCTTGCCTTTTTCGTACCACGCAAGCTGCGTGGCACAGACAATGTCTGGTAGAGAACCAACATGTTCAAAATGTTCTTTATCTTCAGACTTAAAAAGATCAAGAAGCCCTCTGAGGGCCTCTACTGGAACACCTCTGCTGTCAAAGAACTGATTGTTCATTTTTTTCTCCTTATATGAGGGGAACAATCTAACGAAATTATAAAACTATATTAATTTTTGTCAAAATTGCGTTACATACCAATGAAAGGCTTCTAGATGCCTACAGACGCTTTCGAAGAGCCTCCACAGAAACCACGCGATCAAAGCGCCGACCATCGAAAAGGAGCGTCGGAATTTTGATGGTTCGAATCCGCTCTTCCACAATACTGCGTTGATGAGCGAGACTTTCTTCAACGTCAGAAGAAACAGAAAGAAGTTTGATCGAACTAATGCCTGTCTCGTTATAACCAATATCTCTCAGCATTCCTTGGAGCAAGGTTTCAACATCATCCGCAGTCATACCTATATTGATACGTGCCTGCAGATCAGACTCGCTCAAAGGATCTGCAAAGAGCGCTTTCAGTAGCCTCCAGTCGGGGGGCATGCCATCGACTGACGTGCGTAGCGGTACGCGCTTCACGGCCTCCAGATACGAGGCGACAAGATACGAATGTGCAAACTTATACCCACCAGCACTCGTGTCGTAGATTGGATACAGAATGTAGGTGACATTCGCTGCGTCCATAACGCCGGCTTCCTCAAGATTCTTCGTCAATTTTTTGCAGTACCGACAACCAGGGTCAATGATCTCAAGGACATATGGCTTCTGCGGATCTTCAGGCTTTGAGTATGTCGCCATTTCTGGGAGAAACTCACGAGCATCCCACTCGCGTAACCGATCAGGAATACGCGAGACCGTCTCCGTAAAACGCTGCACTGGTCCAATGAGCCACTCCCCTAGCCTCTGAGAAGAGAGAGCATTCACAAATGTCAGTGACTCCTGATCAATACCGCAGGCCTCACCCGACAAAGAGCATGACTCTCCGCTGCGTGGATTGCATGTGTCATACACCCACAGATTGAGACCAGCATTCGCAGCGTACAAAAGGCTCCACACGCTCAGAACAACGAAGAGGAAAGAAAGTAACTCAAGCCAGCGATCCACATGTCGTGCAAGGCGAGGATGTGTGAACACGAGTTTCGAGATGAGCTTTCCCTTCATCTCTTCACCAAAACTAATGTCACAGGGGCGAAACGTGATACGACGAAGAACGCAATGCCACGCCTTGGCAGCAAGCGGACGAAATGACGCAGAAAAAATTGCGAGGATGGCAAAAACGATGAAGGCGGCAATGCAAAACATTAGAAGGCGGAAAGAATTTTTTTGAGAGCGCCCAGAAAACGGGTGATATCGTCAGGAGTTGTGGAGTAGCTCACAGAGACTCGTACAAGCGGAGGCAAACCACGCTGATGCTTCAGATACGAATGGCAGCAGAAGTATCCGCTACGACACATGATGTTTTGCTGTGACAGAAAAAGAGCCAAACGATGAGCATCGATGCCATCGGTATGAAACGTGCAGATGGAACTTGGAGACTCATTGAGAAGATGCACACGAGGCAAGGCACGGAGTCCGTCGAAAAGCTGCTTGGAACATGCCTCTGTTCGCTCACGGAGATCATGACGCTGCTTCATCCATTCAAGCGCTGTAGAGAGCCCAATAATGCCACCCCAGTTTTGGAGACCGACTTCCAGAGGAGCATGCGGCTCGTCATCAGATCGCAACAGCGTGAATTCATTCTCTTCAACATCACTCACGGTTCCGCCTCCAATGAAAAACGGATTCATGCGCTCAAGAAGTGAGCGACGAATGACGAAGAAACCGATCGATGGTCCGTAGATCTTGTGGCCCGAACCAAACGCAACGTCGAAGTCTGTCTCACGAAGACGTTCCGGATCATGTGCGAAACCTTGCGCAGCATCTACAAGAAGAATGCCGCCCGCATTGTGGGCTGCGTCAGCGAGCTCACGCATATTGCGAAGTTTGCGACCATCGATGTTGGACATGGAATTCACGAGAACGACGCTGTTTTTCAGATGCGCTGACACAGCAGGAAGGCTGCCATCTGCCGTTCGTTTCAGGACAATGCGTTCAGCATTTCGCTTCTTTGCCCACGTCATAGACGGCAGAAAAACCGAATTATGCTCGATGTCTGACGTCACAATACGACGATATTCCTCAGGAAGCTGATGAAGCACGAGGTTGATCCCGTAACTCGTATTCAACGTAAAAACGACAGCGTATTCACGGGCAGATTTCCCTGCGTAGGCCAAGATGCGTTTTCTCGCCTCAAGAACCTTTGCATCGACAATCTCTCCCCAGCGATACTTTACGCGTCCTCCGCATGCATTAAAGGATGTGTAGTACTCATGCTCAGCATCGATGACACACTGTGGGCGAAGCGTCTGACACGCAGCATCCAGATAACATGCGTCTGACGGAAGGTATCCAAAATCCGCCACCCCTGCTGCTGCCTCCGGTACTTTCTTGTGGAAGAACACGCGAAAAGTATTTCACAAAAGACCGTATTGATCCACGAAACGGGGAAAGTGTGTGTTGATAGATGAGAGAATTCGAATGGTGGGCAATACAAGATTCGAACTTGTGACCTCCACAATGTCATGTCACGCGGAATCGTGACGTGTGGCGCCTTTTTCCTGTGCGTCTCGCGAAGCTCGACGCAGCCAGCTTGAGCTAATTGCGTCGGAGATACAGATGGTGGGCAATACAAGATTCGAACTTGTGACCTCCACAATGTCAATGTGGCGCTCTAACCAGCTGAGCTAATTGCCCGGTAAGCCGCAGAAGCCTACGGGGAAGAGGCTCTGAAATCAACCGTTCGTCTGCGTTCTTGCTCATAGCAGAACTGAATGAAGGGCATCTGCAAAACAGAATCGCTACTCACTCTGAATTTCGCGCATGGAACGTAAAGACTTCGCAGATTGAGACACTTATTCTGGAATCATGTTCGATGTCCTGCTTGATCTCCTGTTTCCGCGCCAGTCACTCACTGGAACTGAAGGCGCGTTTGTCACAGACACCGAACGAAAAGAGATGACGCTCACCCCCCTACTTCTACACACGGAGGTTTTGCGACAGCGCGGACTCCGATACATCGACACGATCGTTGCGGCGGGACAATACGACGAATCTGATGAGCTCAAAAAAATGATTCTCACGTACAAATACAAACGCGTACCTGCATTCGCAGATGACTTGGCTCTGAGAATGCATGACGCGATGCACGGTCTTTTACCACCTCCTCAAAGAACGAAAGAAGCTCCTGTCCTTTGCCCAATCCCGCTTCATTGGGTTCGTCACAACGAACGCGGGTTCAATCAAGCAACAGAACTCGCACGACGCATTGCCCACATATCAGGTTGGACAATGCAAGAACTGCTCTTTCGCGTTCGGCGTACCGGACATCAGGCCCACCGAAACCGCGCCGAGCGTCTGACAGCACTCATCGGTGCGTTTGCCGTACTGCCGGACATTTTGATACCGAAACGCATCATCCTCATAGATGACCTCAGCACCACCGGAGCAACACTGGAAGAGTGCGCACGGATGCTGAAAAACGCCGGAGCGCTCCACGTGTCCGGACTCGTAGCCGCCGCAGGGTGAAAAAAAGAGGTTTTATGGCTTCTTGAAGAGAAAAATAGATCATCATAATACCTAGCTAGGTCAAGAGCAGGCAGCGAGCTAAAAACCGCGTTTTATGGTAAAATATTCAGATTTATGGAAACAAACACACACACCATTCTTGAATGGCATGCTGCGTCGCGTCCTGATCACGTCCACACGGAAAAGTGGTACGTAGCAGCGGGAACATTTTGCGCGCTGATGATTTCGTACGGAATTCTCTCCGGAGCGTGGAGCCTGAGCATTCTGTTCGCCTTCATTCCGGGCTTGTATTACATGCTCCGAAATCAAAGTCACAAGAAGCATCACGTTCGCATTCGTGAAATCGGTTTTCAGTTTGATGACACGCTTCACGGGTGGGGCGAGTTCAAAGAATTTTGGATTCTTCAGGGGCCTGACTACTACGAGCTGCACATCGCCTCCACCAAGCAGATCAAGAGCGACATTGTCGTGATGACCGGTGACATCGATCCGTTTCTCATTCGCGATGCGCTCTCAAATTTCTTACCGCAAGTAGCGCACCGAAAAGAAAGATTACTTGACGCTATTATTCGTTTCTGTAAACTATAGATGCTGCGCTGGGTACACATTGCGCGCCTTGCCTACAATCACTCTCCTGAAAAGGAGCAGCGATTGCTTCAGCTTGTGCAGCCAGATCCAAACAGCCAAGCAAACCAGCTGGAGGTCGAGAATGCGGCATCTGCTTCAGCAAATGTGCACCATGTCGAACTGTCTGATCGCCAGAAATTTCACGATGCGATCTTCCGCGCGATTCAGCCGGATGCCCAGAAAGATGTGCTGCGCGATTATTTGCCGGAGATCGAAAAGAAGATCGGAAAAATTGAAACCGAGAAGCTGAATGACGCCGCACTTGATGACGTCATCCAACTTGCACGCATCGGCATCATTGAAGAATTGAACACCGAAGAGTCTGACCGTCGTCAGCTTGCAACAGTCCTCAAGAACACCGACTCATCTGAGGCGAGTGATGACGAGATGAGAAAGATTTTAGAGGATCACCGTCCGCTCATCGAAAAGTATTTTAAAATTCCAAGTAACTCTCCGGGGCACGCAATCGACTTACTGCAGGCGCTGCTGCACACAGACATCGAGCGCATTCGTAAGGTCACTCACGAGAGGCAGACCGGCATCAAGTGGCATCATCTTCAGGCTGCAGCTTTTGAAGAAGAATATCGCCGACTTCGCAACGTGAAGCCAGATGAGACTGTGCGAGTGCCAAGCGCATTTGCATACGGAGACATCATGTATTTCAACGTTGATCATCCGGATTTTACTGATCCAGTACATGGTGAAGTTATGGCCGAACGTGCGGTCACGCACGAAGCTACCCACCTCGCGCTTTCGCTCGCAGAAAACCGTCATAACCTCAAGCAGTGGACATCAATCTTGAAGGGGCATCCACGCTGGAAAGATTTGTCTGACGCAGTTGCTGATGTGTTCAAGAGTGATCCTGACTACCTAGATACTGGCAGTAAGAATGAGCACATTACCGGGGAAGCACTCGCAATCTATACGGCAAACACGCGTCATCCGTCATCGCTTTCCGGTGATGCTGCGGCAGCGCAGGAAAAAGTCTGCGCCATCATGCAGAATATTTTTGATACCCCACACACCGGCTACCTCACAACGCTGAAAGGCACACTTGATGCAGCGGTAGACCGCTTTGTGGAGCTGGAAGTGCGCAATGACGACCCAGATGCACCGCCAACGCTCGGTAAGCTCCTTAGTAACTCTGCCAAGGACAGCCGTAACCAGCGCATGCTGGAGGAGCGTTTGACAGGAAACACTGTGCCCAATGCTGAGGGTCTAAATACCAATGCAGACGAAGGTGTTGAAGAAGCAAAAAATCACCTGAAGGGAGAAGACGAAGAGACGGGACCATCTGCAACTCCAGAATCTATTTTGAACAGTGCTTCTCGCGTCTCACAAAAGATTGGAGAGATGCGTGAAGAATATCCGGAAATCCGTGCGAGTATTGAGACATCTGACGGTGACAAGTATGACAAAGATGAACTTTTCGCTGCAGTTGATCAAAACCTTGAGCACCTCAGTCAGCAATCCAATGACATCACGCTCATCACGCACTATGCGGAAGCGCTGAAGCGCTGGAATTTGCCTGCGAGAAACGGCGGCTACACAGCTGGAGAAAAAAGTGAGCTAGTTGAAAAAATGCACCTACGTTCCAACCCGTATAAAAACATGACAGGAACGATGGAAGAAGCTGACAAGGCAACGCTTGCGGATCGCAAAGAACTGCTTTCGATCATGAAAGAAACAATCGACATTCATGAAAAGACTCTTCAGGCCATGGACGCTGCGCTGACAGCGGCAAGCAAGGAAAAGAAAGACAAGAGTGAAAGTGGCGACACCACGACAACGTGGCAGTGGCTCAAGAAAAATGTGTTTAGCAGCCAAGGAAGTGTGAAGTGGATGTCAGCACTCAACATCATGAGCGTCATCAAAATTTACAAAGACGCCATCGTCCAAAACTATCAGGCGAACCAGAAAGTGAAGGAGAACGCCTTCGCGAAAAACTTGAACGTGTATAAGCCGATCCAGCACACGCTCAATAAGCTCGCTCGTTCGGCAAACAACACCGAAACATCTGAATTTGCCGAATATATTGAGAAAGAAGGTTTCACCTTCGACGACGTCTTTGGTCCGGATGGAAAAGGTTTAAGCGAAGGTCTTTTGTTCGATAACCGTCACAACTACAACCGTGCAAAAGCAGTTTTGGAATATGCCGCAGACCACGCATGGCTGTATTTCATTAATACTCTCGATGGCTCCAACGTGTACGGCGTCGATGTCGAAGCAATGGACGGACATCAATCTTTTGAGGAGATGGTACAAAGGCACGAAGAAGGTAAGTCAAAGCAGATCGATCACGGTCATGAGCGTGTGGATAAATATCCGGACGTACCACCAATCATGGCAACGATGGTCCATGAACTACGACAAAAAAACATCTTTGCCGTGCAAGGAATCATGAAACGTCTGCAGGACAAAGCCAAATACTCGCACAGCAATACATGGATGCTCACGACCCTGCTCATGCTTATTCGTGACGAATGTGGAAAGGACCCTACACTCAAGTACTGTCTTGATAAGGGTATGATCGACAACATCTCAAACCATACGATTGGCCAATCTGCGTGGTCGATCACGTGGCTCAAAATGCTGCGTGGTGACATCATGAAATGGAAGGAAGATCCTGATCCAAAGGCAAAATTTGGAAACAATGTCCTGACAGAGACGATGGAAACCATCGAAACTGAACTGAAAAAAGCAGGATGCAACTTTCCAGAAGATACGGCAGAAGGTCGAATGGCAAAGTATGAAGCCATTGCCATGGTGC
>JAKFXO010000077.1 GCA_021731345.1 Candidatus Peribacterales bacterium
GCACCGTATCCACCAGGCGCATCACCAGAACCTGCTGCCAAAATTATGTTTGCTGAATTCATGCTGGAAGGTCAGTGGTTTACTGCGATGGACAGCGGTCATATGCACAAATTTGGTTTCAATGAAGCAGTATCTCTCCTCATATCTTGCAAGGATCAAAAAGACATCGATTATTTTTGGAACAAACTCTCTGCAGTTCCCGAAGCGGAAGCATGTGGATGGCTCAAGGACAAGTTCGGTGTGTCATGGCAGGTCTCAGCCGAAGCCATGTACGACATTCTGAAAGATGATGATGATAAGGTTGATCGCGTGATGCAGGTCTTTCAGGGGATGAAGAAGGTAGATCTCGCAGTGCTCATGAAGGCGTACGAAGGAAAATAGACGAAACTCTGTAACCTTCTACCATTTCATCCGTTGAGTGTTGTATGAAGAAACTTCTCCTACTCATTGCCGCGCTCATCATTGCTCTGATTGCAGGTTTTTATGCGTTCAATGCGTATATCTATAACGAGAAACAAGGCGATGGAAACGTTGTCACCTCATACCGCGGTACGCTGACGGGTGAAGTCGTGTGTTTGCCACATGCAGATACAGAAGGTCCACAAACAATGGAGTGCGCATACGGACTTCGTACCGAGTCAGGTGAACATTATGCTCTGGATTTATCTGTACTGTCACAAGAGAATCCTCCGCTCGAAACCGGGCAGCATATCAGTGCTAATGGACTCATTACGCCCATCGAAATGTTGAGCACTGATCACTGGAAAAAGTACGACATTGTAGGAATCTTCTCAGTCACTGATTCGGTGCAGATGTTATAAACTGTCACCTATGAACATGTTCAAACCAACGAAGGCAACGACGATCAAAAGCTATATCGATGCTCTACCGAGCGAGCGACGTGAGCCGATCGAATATCTCGACGCATTTATCCGAAAAACTGTACCGACACTCAAGCCACACTTTGCGTACAACATGCTTGGGTACGGTTCTTTTCCATACAAAAACTATAAGAAAGAAATAATCAGTTGGCCAGTCATCG
Organism: Candidatus Peribacterales bacterium; assembly: GCA_021731345.1. Lineage (GTDB taxonomy): Bacteria > Patescibacteriota > Gracilibacteria > Peribacterales > Peribacteraceae > JAGORY01. The sequence goes on from JAKFXO010000077.1 coordinate 1,043, forward strand.
CTCTGGCAAGCCAAAAGCAGTACATCAGTATCTACGTCTGTGCAGTCGTAGACGGTAAATATATTGCAGAAACGCACAAGAAAGACCTTGGCAAAGTCAGTGTCGGTAAAAGCTGCATTAGATTCAAAAAGATTTCGGATCTCAATATGTCAGCCCTTGAAAAAGTGATCAAAAGTGCTGCGAAGAATCCGGGGCTTGAGGGTGCGTATGAAAAGAAGATATAATATATTTGTTTCACATCAGCCCCATGCAGCAACCGTACCGCTCGGCACTCATAGGCTTCCTGTTTGCAGCGCCGTTTTTCCTCATGAACCTCGTCATCGTTATGCAGATTGAACCTGTCTATTCATTTGTTGGTTCATTTCCAGCTATACGGGAAAGCACGCTCACACCAACGATACTTCTTCTCCTTTTTCCAGTTGGCGCATTCATCGCACTGCGTCCGCTGGTCGCAAATGAAAGAAGTGGCACACGAATGATGTACGCACTGAACTGCATTGTTGCCGGCCTACTGATGGCAACGTTCGTTTTTCTCTTCAGCGGTATTGCAAAGGATTTCTACAAATGTGACATCCTGCATATCCCAAACTGCGATTAGCCTGGGCTTTGAAGATGATGCGAAAATTACTTGATCCTCTCGAGGACTCCTCGTCGCTTCACGATATTCTTATAATCCCACTGAATATCGCGAGACTTTTTGAGCCACCGTCCGAGGTCTTTTGTATTGATGTCTTTGATAGACACATAACGAGCCTCTGCTGCCTTGAAGCTGCCCTCGACTTTCAAACCATCTTCGTCAAAAGATTGGCCGCTCCAAAATAATAATCGAACCGAATCTTTGAGTTTGCTGTAACCAACAACAGGATTACCAGCCAAAAACCAGACTGGATGCCTATGCCAAATCTTGTACTCAGCCTCAGGAAGCTGAGAAATGATTTCTGTAGCAAGCACATTGCAAATGTCCTTATCTTCTTTTTCGAGAGTGTTGTTGTACGCCTGAATATCTTTGTTCATGGACTTGATCGTATCAGAAAATGGCTGACGTGGCTGTCTTTCTAGAACTTCCCACAGTATTACTCCTGCACTTCAACCATGACCTCATTGCGCGTCATCCATGGCGGCGTCCATGGTGCGTTGTAACCAGCGAAGGAAGGGCTACCAATGACGCGAACATCGGCATGGGCTTCACGGTAGCACTCTTTCGGGTGAAGAAATTACAGATGGATCCTTTTCTCGCTAACGCATCAGCGCCTGCATTCTATGGATTTGCTACTGGCCGAGTACCCTTCTCATTGTAATTCTTCTGGAGCGCAGCCTCTGCCTCTATTTCTTCAGGGCTCAATGATCCGTCCCAAGGCTTTGTCTCTTTTTTGCTTTCGGTTGAGACTTTCTTTTGTGACTCTTTTTCATGGGGATCGTGGTTCATGTTGATGGGTGGAAAAAATAGAAACTCAAACTCAGCTCATCTGTAAGACGTCACGCGATGGCGATTCTTACACGATAAAGCCGCATGAGAGCACAGCCCTCATACCTGCATGCGTGCGCCACAAAAAAATGGCTCGACGTGGTTCTAGTGATTCGAACGACAGCAAACCAGCAATCAGCTATGCAAATACATAGACGGCGTTCAAGAGCAGGTCAAACATCCCAAATTGGCCAATCAGATAGATCGTTTCCAAGATCAGATAGCCCTTGGTCCGTGTCTGTCCATGCTTTGCCATTGCGGCAACGACATGTGAACTCCAAAAGAAAATTCCGAGAATGCCCGTGAAATACATGCAGTTCACAAAAGAATTGTGTTCAATCGGAAGAATGGCATATGCAAAGGAAAGGACAATACCTTGGATAATCATCGACGTGAAACCAAGGGGGACACTCGCATCTCCGCCAAAATACTGCCATCGTTCGTACTTCTTTTTGAACCAGACCATATGCCAGACATATGCGTATGGCATCGTGGGAATAATGTATGCAAGAGCGGCGAGGAGAATTTTGAGTGACATACAAGAAGTATATCCTAATTATTTGTCGTCTGACTTAGCATCGAATTCTTTCTGCATACGGTCCATCCACTGCTGCTGGTTTTCGCCAGTACGCTGTTCCATGCCCATGATGCTTTCTTTATGAGCCTCGTCAGACATCATATGCGCGGCACCTTTCTGCATAACTTCCATAAAAGAATCACCTGAAAATTGTGCGTCGCACGTTCCACCCAACTCGCGGCATGTAAGTGTTTTACTCATACGGGTATGTGGTTAGATGATTTTTAAATGGCTCCCCCGACTGGATTCGAACCAGTAACCCCCTCGTTAACAGCGAGGTGCTCTACCGTTGAGCTACAGGGGAACAGAGATGTGAATGAATGAGCAATCCCCCCTCTGGTCGCTTCGCTACGCGAAGCTCAGTCGTTGATCTGAAGGGGAGCAAACCAAAAGAACGCCCGCGAAGTATACGAACATTCGTCTGCTTACGGAAGAGCAGGTTTTTGGGTATGCTCTGCGCCATGGCCAAACAATCCCTCACCCCGCGCGCGAATAACTTCCCACAGTGGTACCAAGATGCCATTGGTCGCGCTCCTGACCTGTACGATGAATCCCCTGTTACAGGCTGTATCACGTTTGGACCGCTTTCGACCAAGCTGTGGGGCAATATTCGGAGCTTCATGGATGCGCGTCTGAAGACGCACGGAGTCGAAAACCTGATGCTTCCGATGCTCATTCCTCAGAAGTTTTTTGAGCGCGAAAAAGAGCACGTGGAAGGCTTCGCACCAGAATGCGCAGTCGTCACAGAAGCTGGAGGCGCCAAACTTCCTGAGCCATACGCCATTCGCCCAACCTCAGAAACGCTCTTTGTAGACTGGTTTGCTCGCGGAGGCCGTGTGCAAAGTCACCGAGATCTGCCGCTGCTTACGAATCAGTGGTGCTCCGTCATGCGCTGGGAAAAACGTCCACGCGCATTCCTCCGCACCAGCGAATTCCACTGGCAGGAAGGCCACTGTCTTTTCCCTACCGAGCAAAGTAACCGCGAATTCGCATTGAAGATGCTTGAGCTCTACGCAACGGTGGCGGAAGAACTGCTCGCCATTCCCGTGATCAGAGGCGAAAAGCCAGTCCATGAGCGCTTCCCAGGTGGTCTTGCGACGTACTCTATTGAGGGCCTCATGCAAGACGGCAAGGCGCTGCAGATGGGAACAAGCCACGTACTGTCTCAGAACTTCCTCATGGGTTCTGACGGCAAGCCAATGGTCAGCTTCCTCGATGAAAACGAGAAACAGACTGTCCCCCACTACCAGTCTTGGGGCGCCTCTACACGCCTTCTTGGTGCGGTCTTCATGACCCATGGTGATGATGACGGCATCGTTCTACCTCCACGCGTTGCCCCAGTGCAGGTTGCAGTTCTGCCAGTTCCAGGAAAAGATGCACAGGAAAACGAGAGTGTTCTGAAAGCAGCCAGGGACCTTGCTACGACTATCAGCGGAAGCAAAGACTTGTATCAAGTCCACGGACGCAAGAACGGTTTTGAAGAAACGTCGGGTGCACTCACGGTTCGCATCGACTGTCGTGATACTCGCTTGGGTGACAAGACGTTCCACCAGATCCACATGGGAACGCCTATTCGCATTGAGATCGGCGCACGCGACCTCGCGGAACAGTCCTGCATGATCAAGAGCCGCATTCGTTCACGTGATGAAGCGGTGAAAGCTCCTCTCGCCAAAGCGCCTGAGATCGTGAAGCAAATGCTAGAGGAGGATCAGACATCGCTCTTCAAGCGTGCGAAAGAAATGCAGCTCCAGAGAACCGTGGAAGCAAGTTCCTATGATGAGGTGAAAACGGCTCTGGAAAGCGGAAAAATGGCACTTATTCCATGGGATGGAACGCAGGAAACCGTCACCAAGCTGAAGCAGGAAACCTCCGGTGGTACCTACCGTTGCTTTGCTTTCGACGCCAAAGAAGATGCAAGTGATCTCATCGATCCTATCTCTGGAAAAAAGAGTGCATTCGCAAAAAAGATTTACGTGGCAAAGGCCTACTAAACCGTGGACTTCGAAGAACTCCTCAACGCGTACGATTACGAGTTCCCTCCGGAGCTCATCGCCAAAGAACCTGTGCACCCTAGGGACAGTGCACGACTACTGGTCTACAACCGAAAGAATGATTCGGTCGTGTTCTCAACATTTGAAAGCATCATCGACTATCTTCCGGCAAACGCTGCGCTAGTCATGAACCGCACGAAAGTCATCCCGGCAAAAATATCACTGACGAAGAACACGGGCGGAAAAATATCAGCCCTCATTCTGGATCACAGTGATACAACGGTACGAGTCCTGGCCTCCGGCACGTTCAAGGCTGGCGACAAACTCATTTGGCGTCACGAACATTCTTTTGAGGTTCAGAGCCGTCATGATCAGGAAGCAATACTGAAACCGAGCTTCGCCCTCTCAGAGCTCGATATGATGCTCGAGAAATACGGCGAGACTCCGCTGCCTCCGTACATGAAAGACTCACCGATGCCAGAAGCAGAAAGGAGGCGTGAGTATCAGACAGTTTTTGCCTTAGAGAAGGGCTCCGTCGCTGCTCCAACTGCTGGATTACATTTTACGGAAGAATTGATCACAAAAATTATACAGTCTGGACGATCAATCTCGTACGTATCGCTCCATGTAGGGCTCGGTACGTTTGCCCCTCTTAAAAAAGAGCAGCTTGAAACAGGTACTCTGCATCATGAGAGTTATTCTATCGATCCTAACACCGCTGCATTCCTGAATCAGGCGAAATCAGAAGGCCGTCCGATCATTGCTGTTGGCACTACGAGTGTGCGAACACTGGAGTCTGCGGCAGTTGATGGGAGACTATCCGCACTGCACGGTTCGACTGATCTGTTTCTGACGGAATCCTCTGTGCTTCGTTTCGTCGACTGCCTCATCACAAACTTCCATGTCCCCCGCTCTTCTCTGCTCATGCTCGTCTCAGCCTTTACTGGGAGGGAGAAGCTACTCGAAATCTATACAAAGGCGATCAACGAAAAAATGCGGTTATTTTCCTTTGGAGACGGGATGTTGATTCTGTGATCTTGGCACAACTACAACCAAAGGGCAGGCGCGCGCAGCAGTGGGGGTCTGCTGGCGGGAGTCTGCGCGCACGCGCTTTTTTGGTCCTTTTTTGTCGCTCGGACAAAAAAGGACATACGTGTACAATCTCGCGGCATGTCACTCAAAATCGGAATCGTCGGCCTCCCAAACGTTGGAAAATCGACGCTTTTCAATGCGTTAACACGTAGTCACGGAGCGCAAGCAGCCAACTACCCTTTCTGCACGATTGAGCCAAACGTGGGTATCGTGGAAGTCCCAGATGCGAGACTCAATAAACTTGCGGAGCTCATTACGCCCGAGAAAACAGTCCCAGCAATTGTTGAATTTGTGGATATCGCAGGACTCGTCAAAGGAGCATCAAAAGGAGAAGGTCTGGGCAATGCATTTCTCTCCCACATCCGCGAAGTGGACGCTATCTGCCAAGTTGTCCGTATTTTCGACGGTGGAGACATCATTCACGTGGAAGGCAGTATCGACCCAAAGCGTGATCGTGAGATCATCGAAACAGAGCTCATCATCGCGGATTTGGACAAAGTGACGAAGAAGATCGACAAAATCGAAGGTGGTGCTCGTTCCGGTAATAAGGAGCTTGTGAAAGAGTTGGACGTACTGACGAAAGTGAAAGTTGTTCTCGACCAGGGAAAGATGGCTCACACCGCAGTCATTGAGAAAGAGTTACTCCCCTACCTCAAGGCTGCGCAGCTTTTGACGTCCAAGAAAATGATCTACGCACTCAATACAGATGAGAAATCTGTCGCGACATTGCCACTCGCTGAAGCGAAGGCAAAAGCCGGTCTTCTTGAGACTGATACTGCAGTGCTCGTGTCTGCCCGACTGGAGGAAGAG
>JAKFXO010000049.1 GCA_021731345.1 Candidatus Peribacterales bacterium
CCGCGCTGTTCCACGACATCGGTAAAACAACGACATTCGCAGTGAAGGAACGTATTCGTTTTGATCATCACGCCGAAGCATCAGCTGCAATCATTGGAAATACGTTTAAGCGCTTACAGATGCCACAAGAGCGTATCCGAAAGCTGCAGTGGCTTATCGAACATCACATGATGATGGATGCATTTCACAAGCTGACCGATGAGAGAAAGGCGCACTGGTATTTTCACCCGTGGTTCAGAGAGCTACTGCAACTTTTCTGGATCGATATCAAAGGTACCCTTCCCGGAGACTCACAGCTGTATGACTTTATCATTGCCGATTACGACGCATTCCTTAACTCTCATCCGCGACCTGAGAAGCCACTACTCACCGGCGAGGACATTATGAAAATTGCGGGACTCACACCTGGCGAAGAAGTGGGTAAAGCAATTCGGCTACTAAAAGATGCGCAGGTCAGAAAAGACATCACAACAAAAGCGGAGGCCAAAGAGTTCCTAAAAAAGCTTTTCCCGAAAACCTAAAACGTTACAGGAATTTTAAATTGCGCATCATTCTCTGGAAGCCCGGATGGATTATCTTTTTTGATGACAATAAAGCCAAAAGACTCATGTGTAGAGAAGGGGATTGTGACGGAGAAGTCGATGTACTCCGTTGTCATCCATTCACCCTCAGTTTGCGCAGGAGCAGTTGCGATGACGTTATTGTGTGAATCTGTAATCTGCACTGGTAAAGACCCCTCAAAGAACCACGTACCACGCGCTTTGCCTTGTACTGTAAGTGGACTTTGCACCTTAGATCCAACGCTAGGAGAAAGAATGATCGGATTAATTCCGTCATCGGATGACGCTTTTGATGATGCAACAGCAAAGGATGACGATGATGCAGACGGAGTCGTAGTGTTCGTTGTAAGAGGTGTGCATGCTGCACAAAGAACAGTGAGAGCAGTAACCGAAAGAAGAACGTAGGTGTTGTGCATGCGTTCATTATGCTCCAGTGCATTGCGTGGTCAATAAAAAACCCCAGAACTGCTGGCAAGTGCAGTAAAAGGCTGGTATTCTTACGATTCAATGATTGAACTGCTGGTTCTCGGTATCGGATTCACAGTCGCCTCCGGCGTGCTCGCAATGATTGATGCAGCAGTCTTGAGTGTGAACCACGCTGAAGTGGAAGTGATGATCGCAAAGAAGCGTTGGGGAGCACGTGAACTCAAGCAACTCCTGAGGCATACGACACGTGCCATCATCGTCATTGTGATCCTCACAAACATCACGAATATCTTGGGCCCAATTCTTGTAGGACGAAAAGCTGAGGCACTGTTTGGCAGTCAGGCCATCGGTGTCGTCACAGCTCTCTTAACATTTATTACTATCGTCTTTTCAGAAATCATTCCTAAGTCGATTGGAACTCACTACGCACCGCGTATCGCTCGCATGGTCGCACCACTTCTGCGCGCCTTAGTATTCATCCTGTATCCGGCCGTCATTGTGCTAGAGCGCACAGTACGGATGTTCAAGTCTGGTAAACGAAAAGTCGGTACAGAAGATCAGATTCGTGCACTCGCCAATCTTGGTGGCGGAGCGGGACACATTGATTCTGATGAACGTGATCTCATTCATAGAGCATTCGTCTTAAACGACCGCACAACAAGCGACATCATGACGAAGGCAGCAAACATCGTCTTCATTCAGAAGGGGCGCAGTGTGAGGCAGGCCGCAAAGATGATCTTTGAGTATTCCTATTCCAGATACCCAGTCATCGGAAATTCTCTGGATGAAATTGAGGGCTACATCATCAGTCACGACGCACTGGAAATGCTGGCGAACGGTAAAGAGGGTCATCCAATAGTAGAAATAGTGCGTGCTGTGCCGTTTGTCGAAGCTACGCTGAAATGTGATGATCTACTGAACGTACTACGAAAGACAGATTCACACTTGGCAATAGTACAAAGTGGTGGAAAGACGGTAGGGCTTGTAACCCTTGAAGACGTGCTAGAAGAACTGGTTGGAGAGATTACCGATGAAGGCGATAGTGAGACGGGTGAGTGATTTTCTTGACTTCGGTACGCACATTTCTAGAATGCGCGACCAATGAAAACACCAGAACTCAATGGCATTCTGCGCGATAATTTGGAACGGATGTTTCCCAGTCTTCTGTGCTTCAAAATGAAACAGAAACAAAGCCAGTCTCTACGGTCTTTGATGTGACATTTCCAGGCGGAGGAAAACTTGCTCCAGACGTAATTTGGAAGACGTTGAAACAAACAGTCGGCAAGCTTGGAAAATCATCAGTTGAATGTGAATACGGCTCAGAACCGCGTGGAACCGGAGAACTGAACATTATTGCGCGCGTTGGCACAGATGCTGAGCACTGCCGCATGTGTATCCGCACGGTACTTGAAGAAACGCCGCCAACTATGAGAATTGCGACGATTGAGCCTCCTCCAAGGGGTTAGCACAAAGTCTTGAGAAACATTGACAAATTACTATATTTTAGTATAGTAATCATTACTTACTATTTCCCCCCAATCTCTATGGTCAATCGACTCGAAGGTCATGAGATTCCAGACGACATATGAAAACGTTGAAAAACGCGAAGATTTCGCTGCGTATCAGCAGGCGGGAGGCAGTCTTACAGTAGTCGAATTTCAAAGGGTGCTAGATACGACTAGTTCTCGGAAGCATGTTCACCTCGCAGAAGAAGCCGGAATTTCGCATCAATTCAAGCAGATTTGGGCTACCAGCATCATTGGAGCATTTGGGCGACCTTTCGTAGCTGAGAAGGGAACAAAGTGGCTACGTGACGAAGCAGATGCTTTTTATGCAGTGCAGAACAGAGAAAATACAGTTGCAGAAGTAAAAAGTACCGTAACATCGGTAACAGATGCAACACACGTGAAGCTCATCGTAGAGGAGCCGAAAGGATTTGCAGAGTACCAAAAGAATCGTGGCAGCTTAGACGCAGCGACGTACGCCAAAGTTATGTCTACTCGCTTCTCAAGTGAAACATTTGGAGCTGCCATGAAACAAATTGCGGGCTACTGCATTGGCATGCCTGATAATGCAATGGTCGAAATGGCAGCAAAACTTATGACAGCGCTTGAGGGAGGCTCACGTCTAAATAACGAAATGTGGCTGATGCCAGAGCTCTACATTCTCTTGAAGCGTTACTAAAAATTCTAAACCCCGTATCTCGAAAGAGTGCGGGGGTTTAAATGTGGTGGGCGAGGGGGGAGTTGAACCACCGACCGCAGGTTTATAAGTCCTGTGCTCTAACCAACTGAGCTACTCGCCCACGTGATTAGTGTACGTTGAAAAATCAAACACTTACAATCGGAAGTCTATTAGGCTGCAACAGCCGTAACGCTCACAGTCGTCTCAAGCTCACGAGTTCCGTTGAACTTCTTGATCTTCGTTTTGCGGAAAGCAACGATGCCGTCTACTCCTGCGTGAATCGTCCAGTCTTTGCCGAGGTAGGTATTTACACCCGAACGGAATGAAAGACCTTTCTGGCGAACGAGAACCTCACCGGCGTTCACAGCCTGCCCTCCGAAACGCTTTACTCCTAAGCGCTTTGAGACTGAATCTCTGCCGTTTTGTGTAGACCCACCGGCCTTTTTTGTTGCCATAGCGAAAGCATTATACGGATCAAAAACTTGATTACAAGTGAAAAATTCATCGTTTCTTCGCGGTGTACTGTGTTTATTTGGTTGCGGGGGCAGGATTTGAACCTGCGGCCTCAAGGTTATGAGCCTTGCGAGCTACCGGGCTGCTCCACCCCGCGTCGGACAATTAAGTATGCGTGAAGAATGCAGAAAACGCAATCTTGCTACATATTTCTTTTGAGATCATCAATTTTATCGCGATTGAAGAGATACAACTTCCAGTGATCAACAACGCGAATGCTACGCAAGTTTTCTTCGAAAATTGCTTCTTTGTCTTCAGGACTCAGCTCAGCGGAACTCTGGCTCAGGGAAACAGTTTCTGGTGGCCTATTGATGACTAAGACTTTTTCACCAGCCTTCAGAACGCCAAAGTTTTCCTTTGCGTACTTATCTTTGTACTGAAAGGACTCCAGATACTGAAGCTGGTCATAGCCATTCGCAATTTGCTGCTTTAGGCGCATGTTCCTGTCTTGCATTGTCAAAAGCTGCCGATCAAACAAAATATTTTTGTAGTACGAAAGAGCCAAGCCAAAAGCCATAAGACCCACAACACACAAGCCGACGACGATCGTCATCTGTTTCGGAATCGGTGCTACTTCGTTGTATGGCACGGTCGCCAGTATAAAGGATCAAAGACGCGGCGGACATGCTATGATCCCACTATGAAAGTGTTTTGCAGCGGCATCGGGGGAATCGGTCTTTCGGCATACGCTTCGCATCTGCGAGCCGTAGGGCATGAGGTATCTGGTACAGATAAAGCAGATTCGGCGACCGTACAGTCTTTGAAATCTCGTGGTATTTCTGTGACATTCAACCAAGACGGCTCTGCGGTTCCTAAAGATGCTGAGCTTTTTGTGTACTCCGAAGCAGTCCCACCGGAGTCTCCAGAGCGTGTGAAAGCGCTTGAGCTGAATATTCGTCAGATTTCATATTTTGCAGCGCTGGGTGAGCTCACTGCTGGCGCAGATGTCATCGCAATCTGCGGAACACATGGAAAGTCTTCCACGACGGCAATGGCGGCAAAAGTCTTCATCGATGCTGGTCTGGATCCAAACGTCGTCGTCGGCACAAAAACGGCTGACCTCAACGGCGAAAACTGGCGAAAGGGAAAGAGTGATCTGTGGATCATTGAAGCGTGTGAATACCGCCGTTCGTTTTTGTACCTCAAGCCAAAAGTCATACTCATGACGAATGCTGATGGTGATCACTTCGACTCGTTTACATCAATGGAGGATTATACGAAGGCATTTGTAGAATTTGCTTCATTACTCCCAGAGAAGGGGAGTGTCATCACCCATGGGAACGACAAGCGCACACAAAGCATTGTTGCTGAAGCCAAGAAAACACTGATCGACGCAGACGCTGAAGAGCTGCCTACACTGTCAGTACCAGGTGTACATATGCAGCAAAACGCTCAGCTTGTTCTCGCCCTCGCGAAACTACGAAAACTTGATGAAGCGAAAACGAAAGAATCGCTTCTTGGCTTCGCAGGTTCGTGGAGGCGTATGCAGGTAAAAGGAGATACCAGACTCGGCGTCACCGTGATCGACGACTACGCGCATCACCCAACTGAAATTCGTGCAACGATTGCGGCGATGAAACAGAAGTATCCGGACCGACGACTTGTCTGCGTCTTTGAGCCACACACCAATGATCGGACGCTCAAACTATGGAAAGAATTCACCACGTCTTTTACAGGCGTTGGTCAGGTGCTGGTCACAAAAGTGTTTGATGCTCGCCCAGACAAAGACAGTGAAAAGGCTGATGTAGCAAAACTTGCAGCTGAAATTGGCCGGACAAGTAAAGTTGCATGTCGGCCAACTGCATCCATGGAAAAAACAAAAGTAGCACTTGATACTCTCCTCATGAACGATGATGTGCTTCTTATTATGGGAGCGGGAAACAGCACAAAACTAGCAGCTGCGATGATGATCTAGAGACTACTTTCGCTGCCCACGAGTCTTCACTTCGCGTGCTTCAACATACTCACGAAGCGTACGCTTGCTGACGCGGCTGCGGTCTACGTTGTCTTCCTCAGCGACGTTACACGTCAGTGTCACCTTCGTTGTGTTGCGCTCCTCTGGTGCAACGTCCACAGTCTGTACGGCAGGCTGAAGACAGTCGTCAGTTTTTGGGAAGTAGAGACTGTACTTGCCGGCAGGAAGATTTTTAAACGTAAACGGAGTTTTTGCTGTGAAAATGCGACCAGTCGGTCCTTTCATGCGAAAGCGTAGAGTCGTCGGGTCGCTTGTCACACCAAGCGAGCCTACGCGAGACAGTGAATACTTAATCAGAAAACGAAAGTTATCGTTCGCGTAGAGAGGAAACGAATACTGCTGAGATGTGACTTCTTTGATCAAATCTCCGCCGCGATACACGCTGATTTTGGCTGACATACCCGGAGGAGATGTCACACTGAGAGTTGTCTGACCGAATTCAGTAAGAGCCATCGTGAAGCCACCAGTGGGATCTACACCCTTGTCTACACTCGACCTGCTAGAGCCATCTGCAGAAAGTAGTGTCCATGTTCCGTATGTCGACGGAGAAAGCTGCTCAATTTTGATACTTGCTTGAGGAGCAGCAAAAGCTGGCGTCGCGAAAGCAAACGCAGATAGAGAAAGTGAAAGCAGTGCGGATGTGCGATATGTCATGTCACTATGAAAACAGAACCGGTGAAATGCGTAAAGTAATCTCTCTTGAGATTAAGACGAATGTAACGCGCGTTCGAGTGCCTCCGACCACGAGCTTCGAAGCGCCTCCAAAGGCTTTTCAAGCAGCGTAGAACCGCTACGACGTACTGTGAGCATGGCCTCACTCGTCGTCTCGCCAATATCGAGGAGTTCAACACCACATTTCTTTGCGAGTGATTCGAAAGCTTTTGCTTTGTCGGTATCAACTTCCAGGACAAAGCCACCAGTTTCACTGAAAAGCACTGTGTCAGACCGAAGTCCCGGTGCAACGGGGCTCACATCAACACTGATACCGATAGTTCCTCCAACTTTTCGTTGCGGCAGAGTCATTTCAAAGAGCGCGAGGAGAAGTCCTCCTTCACTGATGTCATGGGCGGACAACAAAAGTTCTGATGACACAGCCTTCGACATGAAAAGGATTTCTTTGAGTATCTCAGGGAAATCCGGTGAAGGAACATTGGCTCCTAGAAGAGCGTTTCGCTTAGAACCAGAAAGAATTTCAAGAACGTGATAGTACGCGCTGCCACCACACTCATCTTTTCTGTCTCCAATGAGATACAGCTTAGAACCAGCTTTTTTCAGT
>JAKFXO010000135.1 GCA_021731345.1 Candidatus Peribacterales bacterium
ATATTGTAGCATAGATGAGCCACTTTCACAATATCGGGGTAGCAGGTAGACTCCCTGGCGTGCCCACCCCCTCAAAAAGGCGCGCTTTGCTCTCCGTTGCCGATAAAGACGGCATCGTCGAGTTTGCAAAAATTTTGCACGGAGCCGGTTTTGAGATTATTTCGACCGGGGGAACCCAGAAAACGCTAGAGGATGCCGGAATCCCGGTCACGTACGTCGAGAAAGTCACGCAGTTCCCAGAAGCGTTCGGTGGACGAGTGAAGACCATGCATCCGCTCATCATGGGCGGCGTGCTCTATAAGCGTGAGGATGCAGGTCAGGTAGCAGAGGCCGGAAAGCTTGGCGTTCTTCCGATCGATGTCATCGCGGTGAACTTGTATCCGTTTGCGAGCACCATCCAGAAAATCGGCTTCACGCCGGAACCTGGAAAGCCCCTTCCAGATGCTGCAATCGAGCAGATCGACATCGGTGGCCCAACACTCATCCGTTCGGGAGCCAAGAACCATTCGTCTGTCACCGTTGTGTGTGATCCGAAAGATTACGGACGCGTTGCGGATCAGATCAAAAAAACTGGAGAGACGACATTCGAACTCAGGCGCGAGCTCGCTGCAAAATCTTTTTTGCATACGTGTTCGTACGATGCGCTCATCGCGGAACAGATGGCCGGAGGCCTCGCCGATGACGTACTTCTGACGAACGGTCGCGCTTTGCGATATGGCGAGAATCCGCACCAGTGGGGCAAATTTTTTGAGATTCACGGTTCCCCGCAGCAGAGCTGGAAACAGCTTCAGGGCAAAGAACTCAGCTACTTGAACCTACTTGATGGTGACGGAGCCTGGCGCATGGTGTGTGAGTTTGAGCAGGCGACTGCCGTCATGGTGAAGCACGCCAACCCGAGTGGCATCGCATCTGATGCGACGATCGAAAACGCATTCCAAAAAGCATACGACACGGACAGGCTCTCGGCGTTCGGCGTCATCATTGCGCTCAACCGTCCGTGTACGAAGACCGTTGCGGATAAAATCATCGATCAGAAAATTTTCGTGGAAGTGATCTTAGCTCCGACGTTTGACCTTGATGCGCTCGAAGTCCTGAAGAGTAAGCCAAATATCAGACTTCTCTCCATGGGTGATACGCGTTTCTCTGAGAACGTCATTTACCGTTCCGCATTCGGCGGCATGCTCGTACAAAATGATGACGTGCGTGTGCTTTCCAAAAAAGATCTGACGTGTGTCACGAAGAAGCAGCCGACGGATAGCGAGATGCGGGATCTTCTTTTTGCATGGAAGGTGGTGAAGCACGCCAAGTCCAACGCTATTGTGCTTGCGAAAGATTCCACGACAGTCGGCATCGGATGCGGTCAGACAAGCCGCGTGGATTCCACATGGATCGCTCTCAAGAGAGCTGGAGAGAAAGCCAAAAACTCGGTACTCGCGTCGGATGCATTCTTCCCATTTGCAGACTCCATCGAAGAAGCGGCGAAGCAAGGAATCTCAGCCGTCATCCAACCCGGAGGCTCTGTGCGCGACGCTGAAGTGATTACACGTGCCGACGAACTCGGACTCGCGATGGTGTTTACTGGCGTTCGTGCGTTCCGCCACTAAATCATGACGGTCAGAAAAAAATTGCAGCTCGTTCTCGGCGGCATTATTTTCGTCGTTGTGACTGTACTTCTTGCCATGTTCCAAAATCTCACTGCTTCGTGATGCGCCTGAAACTCCGAGCCGCTTTCCTGGTGCGCGAAGTGGCGTTTCTTCATCATCTATTGCAGGGCTTACGGAAGCCACTTTTTCGGTTCTTCACATTGTGGATGGTGACACGATCGACGTACGTGATGGAGCTGGAAAAACCGAGCGTGTTCGCTTCGTCGGTATTGATACACCAGAGTCCGTGGATCCACGGAGAGAGGTGCAGTGTTTTGGGAAAGAGGCGAGTGCGCATGTCAAAAAAATTTTGGACGGGAAAACAGTGACGATGAAAGCGAAACCGGATGAAGACCGAGACTCGTACGGGCGCCTACTTCGGTATGTGTATCTCGATGGAAAAGATATTGGGTTAACTTTGCTTTCCGAAGGCTACGCTTTCAGTGTGTGTAAAAAGTTTCCGCACGAGAAGTGTGAAACATACGAAGCTGAAGCCAAAAAAGCGGAGTCCAAAAAACTGGGTCTGTGGAGTGCGTGTAGAAAATAGTTGAAAAAGATTTTCAAGAAGGGGAGCATGTTCAGTTAAGAACTGCACTCTGTGCCTCTCGCGCTCTCTGCGTCCTGTCCGGGTCAACTCGGAGACTCCCTGCCCGCTATCGAGCAGCTGAAAGACAGGCTGTTTCGGGAAGAGAAGTGTTGCGTGGAGAGTGTGGGTTGGGTGCATGGGTTTGTCGTGCGACTACAAGAGCAATCATTAGCAGGTGTGAAGGCACTCCTTGCAGCCGAAGGTTGCACTATTGATCGCATCACCGAGCAGCACTATGAGTGGCCGGAGCCCGCACATAGTCAGCAACGGCCCCGTCAGATGGAGCCATGGAATGTGCACGACACTACTCCGCGTCCTCCAGAGGTTTTGGTGCAGACCCCAGAACCAATAGAACCTGCCACGATCCCTACGCCAAGCCAAGAACCGGTCATTATTCCGTTCCCTACCGCCGCATAACAAAAAACCTCCCTTGCGGGAGGCTTCCTGTTTTTTGTCGCGAGATTAGCCTTCGACCTGCTTTAGGACGCTCATTGCCTTGCTCTCTGTGTCTTCACCGATGCCTTCTGCGAGAACGCCTGTCGTCTCGACGTTAGCTTTTGGTGCCACTGGCTGAGCTTCCAACGTGTTGAAACCTTCGACTCCTGGCATGGGTACTGGGGGAAGAAAATACTGACTCAATTATCGTCCGAATGAGTGGGGTGTCAATAAAAATACTGAAGTCAGTTGTTAATCTCTTGTTCTTTTTGCCCAAGCGGCAAAAAGAACCAAAAAACGCGTGTGCGCCAACTCCCACGGCGCCTCGCGCTATCGCTCGGCACCAGACCGCAGACCCCCACCGTGGCGCACGCCTGCCCTTTAAGCTTATTTAATGTATGGACTAGCAATCGTAATATTGCTCGGCGTTATGATTATAGAGTCCATAATTGCCTGATCCAGATGATGGCGGCTTATTTGTGATTTTTCATCGCATGTTTGGCACATTTTTTTACCTCTACCATTTGGTGGTAGCACGCATTTAAATTTTTTTGTGGGGTACATTCTTCTTACTGTTGTGATTGCAGGCACCAAATCACTGTCGCCACTAATGATGATTGCTTTATCGTATTGATTGCTAACAGCAAGTTCGACAATTTTAAGGGCGATATTTACATCCATTTCTTTTTCTTCATGAGTTTGAAAAATGATTCTTTTTGGCAGCCAAAATTTACGTAGCCATTTTGGGATAGAGCACTTAATGATTGGCATTGATTGCTTAGAAAACTTTCTAGTAACAACTTTAAATGCTCCTAGAATCGTTTTCACTCTTTTTGTTTCCAGTGCTTGGACATAAAGCTTGTGACGAGTCTTTTTTTCTTTATTCCATTCACAGTAAGCAGTGAAGTAGTAGACATCAGTTAGCTGTTCTCCTTCGGAGATAAATTGCTCACTTAGCTTTCGGAGATCTACCCATTTATATTTTTCGTCACCAAGTCTTGCTAGGGCATGGTACATATTAAAGCCGTCAATAAAACAAACAACGCGCATCAATTAGATGATAGCATTGATGTATTGGCAATAAACCAAGCCCATAAGGGCTTGGGGTTTGCGCAGATTGCTCTGCGCAGGGGTATGTCATTATTGTAGCATTATTACAACTATTTTTAAAGTATTTTTCTAGTCGAATGTCTAAGCCCATCTTTGCCGGCCTGAACCGTAGCGTCTTCGATGACGCGAATCCGTCACCGTACGCTGATGGACTCAAGAAAGGCGTGGATGAAGCGCTAGTGCGCATGATCAGCGCTGAGAAAAAAGAGCCACAGTGGATGCTGGATCTCCGGCTCCAGTCACTGAAGATTTTTCAGGAGAAGCCGATGCCAACGTGGGGCGCGGATTTATCAAAACTCGATCTCGATAACATCATCTATTACGCATCGGCCGGGGCTAAAGAAACCGATGACTGGGGCGAAGTGCCGGAAGAAATTCGGAAAGTGTATGACCGACTCGGTATCCCTGAGGCTGAGCGCAAAATGCTTGCGGGAGTGGGTGCGCAGTACGAGAGCAACATGGTGTATCACAAGCTCAAGGAGCAGTGGGAAAAACTCGGCGTTATTTTTTTAGATATGGACGTGGCGCTACAGCAGCACGGCGACCTCGTGAAAGAATATTTTATGAAGTGCGTGCCTGCGACTGATCATAAATTCGCGGCACTGCACGGCGCAGTGTGGAGTGGCGGAACATTTTTGTATGTTCCAAAAAATGTCAAAATTTCAGAACCGCTGCAGGCGTACTTCCGCATGAACGCCAAGAACATGGGGCAGTTCGAACACACGCTCATCATCGTGGAAGACGGCGCGGACGCGCACTACATTGAGGGCTGCAGTGCGCCAAAATACGGCTCACAGGGTTTGCACGCTGGCCTTGTCGAAATCTTCGTAAAAGAAGGCGCCAAATGTCGTTACTCAAGTGTCGAAAACTGGAGCCGCGATACGTACAACCTGAACACGAAGCGCGCGATCGTGCAGAAAGACGCGACGATGGAATGGATTGGTGGAAATATGGGCTCAGGCGTGACGATGCTGTATCCATGCTCGGTCTTAGTCGGCGAAGGTGCTCGGTGCGATCACATGGCCCTTGCGTTCGCAAATAAAGGCCAGTGGCAAGACACCGGTGCGAAGGTTCTGCACATGGCGCCGCACACGAGTAGCAAAGTCGTCAGTAAATCTGTCAGTAAAGATGGCGGCTGCGCGGTGTACCGCGGGCTCCTCAAGATCGCACCACACGCGCATGACTGCATTGCGAATATCGAGTGCGACGCGCTACTTCTTGATGAAGCGAGCCGCACCGATACGATCCCTGATATTCAGGTGAGAAATAACGATGTGACGATCGCGCATGAGGCAACGGTCGGAAAATTATCCGAAGAAGATTTGTTCTACCTGATGAGTCGCGGCATCGCGGAAGAGGAGGCGAGAGCGATGATCGTCAATGGCTTCATAGAGCCAATTGTCCGGCTTCTGCCGCTTGAATACGCAGTCGAAATGAACCGCCTCATCGAACTCGAGATGGAGGGATCAGTGGGCTGATATGTCGTGAGTCTTTTTTTGCAGATTTTCTACCTGTTCATCAGACATACAGCAGGTCGGCATACCATTTTCCATTTTTTTCTTTCATACTTCCGCCATGAAAAAAGGTATAGACACACGGCAGATACACGTAAAAGCAGGGCAAACACTCCTGACACCTATTGAGCTCGTCCTTACGGGTGTCGAGTCGCGTGCCGACGTCCGTATCGGACAGGGCGCGAAAGTTGTGATCTATGATGCAAGTACGTCGGATTTGCATGGTGTGGATGTGACGCTCGAAGCGGGTAGCAACCTTTTGTACGTATCGCTTAGTTTTGCCTCAACTCGGACATTTCGTTCCACGGTTGCCGATGGCGCCTCTATACATTGGCACTGCACGACCATCGGCAATGCTGCCCATGACCATTCACTCATCTCTATTTGCACCGGTCCGAATGCGAAGAGCGATATTGATTGGATCTTTGCGGTGCGTGGAAAAGAGCGTCAGTCTGTCAGTGTCCGCAATATTTTTTCAGCGAGAAACGGCGGCGGCGAAATTACGCTGAAAGGAGTGGCACAGCAAAAAGCACACGCCGTGTGTAATGGCATGATCGAAATAACGGAGGAGGGGACTGGGACGGACACATATCTGACCGAAGACGTCCTCATGCTTGATGCCACAGCCAAAGTGGACGCTATTCCAGGCCTCGAAATCCGCACCAATGACGTGAAAGCCAGCCACAGTGCCACGGTGTCACGTGTGACAGCCGAAGATTTATTCTATCTGCAGTCTCGTGGGATCGATGAAAAGACCGCTCGCACGATGTTCGTGGACGGCTTCCTGTCTGACCTTACGCATTCGATGCCAGATGAGATGCTGCGTGATCGGGTGCTCAGTGTTCTGACACTCGCACTCTAAACCAGCGACACGCCAAAATTCACCCCATCGTGTAGTAGAGAAAGTGTTAGGTTTGATCCGTTGCCCCGAAGGGCTAACGAGATCGATTCACGTATAGGGCTCTTGGCCCCGCAGAACCCAGTGTCCCATTCGAGAGACTGAGTTCTGAGGACCGAAGAGGGTGTTCCCTACTCAAAGTGTTGGCTATGTTGGTTTCCCCGAAGGGATAACACCCCAGAGCATAGTTCCAGGTTATAAACTCCCTGGTAAGGAGATGTTCCATGCGCAGGTTCTCCTACACATACCTTGTTACGACTTAGTCCCAATCAGTAGCTTCACCGTGGTACCCCCTCTTGCGAGTAAAGGTCCTTCAGGTGCTTCTACCTTTCATGACTTGACGGGCGGTGAGTACAAGACCCAGGAACATATTCACCGTAACGTAGCTGATTTACGGTTACTAGCGATTCCAACTTCATGAAGTCGAGTTGCAGACTTCAATCCGAACTGAGACTGGCTTTCTCCGATTGGCTCCTCCTCGCGGATTCGCAACGGTTTGTACCAGCCATTGTAGCACGGGTGTTGCCCTAGGCATAAGGGCCACGCTGATTTGACGTCATCCCCACCTTCC
>JAKFXO010000090.1 GCA_021731345.1 Candidatus Peribacterales bacterium
TCCGCTGTTCGGGCCTGGAGGAAAGTACAAACTTCAGACCATCTTTATTCTTCCAGAGAGCGCCGAACAACTCATCGACCAGATTCAGAAGCGTGCACCGATGCCGAAAGAAGAATTGGATCGCAGACTCGCGAGCATGAAAGAAGAATTGAAGATTGCGGAAAAAACTCATGTGCAGATCACAAATCCGCACGGCAAATTGGAGGACACTATTGCCGCGGTACGAGCTGCCATCCTCGGATAGATCGTATAACTTTATTATTCAGCTCTGTCCTCTCCTAGATGCTGTCTTCGGCGTTCTTTAAGGACATGATTTCCGACAATCGAACTGATGGCTCCACCGATGATAAAGCCGACGACAACGCGCCTGACAACCCTATGCCGCTTGGGCTCTTTTTTACGTTTCCTAAATGGCCACATACGTATCCTAGTATAGCAGATCGTCATTGCGTCCGAATGAGCCTTTCTGCATGCTTCGGGCATGGAACTGTATTCAAGAGGTCGGATACTGCAGATCAGGAAAAAGACCGGCATTGTCGGCGTTATCAATGTGACACCAGATTCGTTTGTTGCAGCGAGCAGGGCGCAGACCGAACAAGATATTCTCTCACTCGCACGTGAATGCTTGGGCGGCGGCGCTGACATTCTGGAGATCGGTGGAGAATCCACAGGTCCTGCATCGCACGATGTATCTCTGACGGATGAACTCGCTCGCGTTCTTCCGGCAGTGACAATACTTCGAAAGAATTTTCCGCAGTGTTGGATTGCAGTGGATACGTACAAATCTGACGTTGCTCGAGAGGTGCTCGCCGCTGGTGCGGATATGATCAACGATGTGACGGCTGGGCGAGGAGACAGCGAGATGTTTTCCATTCTCGCCGAAGCACAGTGTCCGGTGACTGTGATGTACGCAAAAGATTCCTCTGCTCGTACGACAGTGACTGATACTCAGTATGACGATGTCATCCGTACTGTCAGCACATTTTTGTCCGAGAGAATTGCTGCAGCGAAGAAAGCCGGTATCACCCAAATTATTCTCGATCCAGGCCTTGGACACTTTGTTTCATCTGATCCTGCGGTCTCATGGGAAATACTCACCAGACTCTCAGAGCTGACAACGCTCGGCCCAGTTCTTGTCAGTCCGTCACGCAAATCTTTTCTTGCAGGCCCTACCAAGCTTCCGACAATCGAGCGGCTCCCTGCCACGATTGCCGCAAACTGCCTCGCATCGCTGAACGGCGCTTCGTTCATTCGTACGCACGACGTACGTCAAACAAGGTCGTCCCTTGATGCAGTGTCTCACATCCTTAGGTGAAGATCGTTGCGACGATGAACACAAGTGTGTAGCTGAGAATGAGAACCAAAAGGCCGGCGAGCACGCGAAGCGCAAGCGCCTTTGCATTGTTATAGTCCTCTTCACGGCCGAAGCTGATGATCATGCGGAGTCCTGCGTAGATCAAAATACCAACTGCAATCAGTGTGATGATATTAAGAATGATGAGGAGTTTTTCTGAGATCAGTCCAAGCAGCGGATTTGGTTCAATGTTGAGTGCTCCCGTCACCACTTGTCCTGGTCCATCTGCAGAACCGAAGAATGCAAGCTGCACGAGGAAGGCACCTGCAATGAGCACAACGCCAACGATGACATGCAGAAGCTGAGTTCGTGCTGCCGTATATGCACCTTCATCGCCAAGGCTAGCTACAGCGCGCAGTACACCGATGACGATAAACAGAACACCCATCATGACCGAGATGGCCGTGAGCCACTGTGAGATACCGATGGCTTCAAGTCCGACCACGCCTCCAGTATTGATCATCGAAAATCCTGGCGTGCCGTTATACACGATGCCCACAAAGTTCAGTGGGCCGATCACAATAATAATGGTCGTGAGAATGCCTCCGGTGATGACGGCGATGAGTGTTGTTTTAGCCTTTGCCAGCCTTCCTTCATCTTGCGTCGTCATGAGTGCAAAGCCAGCAACCACGAGCACCAAAATTCCTGCGGTGATCCACAGCGGCCAGAACACGTTGAACAGAGATATGATCATCACTTGGACATCCGCACCGCCATACGCGAGTGCGATGGTAGGTACTGTCGCACAGACCGTAGCGATGATTGGCCGAAGGAGATTCTTAAGGATAGTCATCAGAGAGAAGGTACGGTGCTGGATGTTGGCATGAAGACGATGATGAGCGTGTAACACGCAATGACGATGAGGAGCGAAATGAGTGTTCCAATGACGATGCGTTTGGCACGATCTTTCAGTGACTCGTCGATGGAGACGATGAGGAAAATACCCGCGATGATGAGCGCGACGACACAGACGAATCCGATGATGGTGAGCATCCAGAGCGCTAGGCCCTTCATTTCTGTAATGAGGAGCGCGGAGTTGATGTCTGAGACGGCGTGGATGACGAAATATGCCGTGAGCATCATCACGACACCGATGCAGTTAGCGACAAGCACTTTGCGCCACTTATCAAAGTTTGAGGATTCTCCCTGTGTAGCGATCATTTTGAGTCCCGTAATAACGATGATGAGCACGAAAACTCCAGCCGACATCTTAATGATGAAGTTAGCAACGCTCATGATGCTGAAATCAAGAATGCCTGGATTTACATCTGCGACAGCGTCGGTACTGAGAACGCCCACGCCGAAGGCACTCGCAAAGGCACTCGCACATGCGATGATGGCAAATCCGGTGATGGCGAAGATGAAAGCATTTGTTAAATCTTTTCCGGCTTCTTCCTTCTGCGCCTCAAGCACCATGCGCACGGCGTAATAAAATACAGCTCCAGCTGCGAGACCCCAAAATGCGGCCATGAGCTCTGGAAGCAAGCCGAACTGTACGAGGTTTGAGAGGTAGGCTGCGCCTGCGCCTGCAAAGCACGGTGTCGGGAGCAGGAATGCTACCGCAGAGACTAGTGCCACATTGAGTCGCTTCGTAGAGCGCATAAATCACTCTATTGTAGCACAGATTGGCTTTCTGGACAACTTGCGGGGGTACCAAAAATCCTTAGGATGAAGCCATGAATCCACGTTTTATGCCCGTTATCGACGTTACATCGGCACCTACACGCTCTCAGAGCGTCGCTTCAGTCTATGGACTACTGTTTCTCGCGCTCCTATTCACACTTTTTGGTTGCGCTGTTGGCGCCACAGTCGCACTTCCACTTATGACATCAGGGTGGATCGGGCTTCTCTTCATTCTTGAACTTGCCATCGTCTGGACTGCTCCACGATGGACGAGGTCGACTCCTCTAAATTATGTCCTCTTCCTCGCATTCCCTTTTCTCTCAGGGCTGACGCTTGCACCTGTCATCATCAGCGTTCTAGCAGGATACGCAAACGGTGCGTCCATTCTTCTCAACGCGCTCATCGCTACTGGTCTCATGACGCTCTCATCCGCGGTTCTTGCCAGCATGACGCGCGGAAACCTTGGTGGCATGTTCGGGCAGTTCTTGCTGCAGGCAGTACTTGGACTCGTTATCTTTGCCATTCTCCAGATGTTCTTTCCGGCACTTCGCAGTGAAGGTATTGAACTCATCGTCTCGGGTATTGGTATCGTTGTCTTCTCGCTCTTCTTAGCTGTCGATATTCAGCGCGTGCAGCGCAGGGGAGACCTTGATTCACCATTCTTGATGGCCATTGCGCTCTATCTCGATATCTTCAATTTGTTCCTGTTCATCCTTCGTTTCATGACTTCCGGAGCCGAAAGACGCCAATAACCTGCGTTGACAAGTTCCTCAGAATGCCCGAGAATGACCCGGCTCCCGTAACGGAAGCCAATTCCCCCTGTCTCCATGTCGAAGAAACCCACCCCCAAAAAGCGGTTAAGTAAGGACCGAGGCCGTCGTAGGCACTCTGTGTATCTGAACCGTGAAGTGAAGAGATTGACGGATTTTGCATCGTCTCCATTCGCTGGTCCTATGACTCCGAAGAAAAAGAGCGGCAAAGCCCTCAAGAATATCACGAGAATCAAAGCTTAAAGACGCGGGTAACCGCATTCTCAGGTAACGCTTCTTTCTTTTCCACCAATGCCTTCTCGTCGCCGTCTCGCTCGGGTGTGTGCCATGCAGACGGTGTTTGAGGTGCTTGCTCGCAGTTCGGATGCAGATGCATCGCTCACACGAAATATCGCAGAGCTCGGTGGTGTCTCAGCTGTCGATACGGATTTCAGCCGTACGCTCGTGACGGGTGTCGTTTCAGATTTGCAGGTCATTCAGGATGCCATTCAAGTGCATGCTCCGCAGTGGCCGTGGGAACGAATGGATAGTATAACGCGCTGTATTCTTCTCATCGGAGCATATGAACTTCTCCACGCTGAGGATGTGCCGCCAGCGGTTGTCATGAATGAAGCCATCGAAGTCGCGAAAGAGTACGGTACAGAGGAGAGTGCTAAATTCGTGAATGGCGTGCTCAACGCGCTCGCACACAGGCCAGGAGCCAGGTCCTAACATCAACTTCTTCATCTGACTCAGGACGTGCATAATCAGTCTGTCATGGGAAACCCAACGACACTCACAGGCTTGGAACAGATCACCGGAGTTCGTTTTAAAAACAAGGATCTCCTTTATATGGCGCTCACACACCGTAGCGCTATTCATGAGCGAGCGAAGAACGGTCACAATGAAAGGCTCGAGTTTTTGGGAGATGCTGTCTTGCAGCTCATTACAACGGAGTATCTGTACCAGCTTACCGATAGGCCTGAAGGCGAACTGACAAGCTGGAGGTCAGCACTCGTGCAGGGGCATCATCTCTACGAGATCGCAAAAGAACTAAAACTTGGCGATTATCTTTTCTTGAGCCGTGGCGAAGAGGCAAGCGGTGGTCGCTTGAAAGAGTCTACGCTTGCAAATGCGCTCGAAGCATTCATCGGAGCAGTATATTTGGATCAAGGATTAGAAGTTGCCCACACATTTATTAGCACGTTTATCCTGACGCATCTCAAAGCTCTCATCGCGAAAGGTAAGCATAAAGATCAGAAGAGTCGTTTCCAGGAGATGGCACAGGAGAAAACCGGCATCACTCCCACATATGAAACGATCGGTGAAGAGGGGCCTGATCACAAGAAGCAGTTCACATGCGCAGTTTCTATCGGTGAAGAGAAGATAGCGACCGGGAAGGGCTCCACGAAGCAAAAAGCAGAGCAAGATGCTGCGAGCGAAGCGCTCAAAGCGAAGGGGTGGAAGTAATGCATGCGTGTCTGCGTACGCTACAATGATCGTCTATGTGGCGCGTACTTCGGATTGCTCTCGGTATCTTTCTGGTCATCTTTGGTCTTGCCGCACTCGTCACTCCGCTGACGCCTGGGGCGTGGCTCGGGCTCATCGGTCTTGAGCTTCTTGGTTTTGGTTTTCTCATTCCACAAAAAGTCCGAGCCCTCATGAAAAACTCGAGTCTGAACCAGTGGTACCAAAAAAAGTTCGGTACTACCGAATATCGTCCACATGAATCACAATCTCCTGACCCCGTTTTACCTCGTGACTGAGGAGGTAATCTGCGAGATATGTTTCGATGTGCTGCATGATGACACGGCGGAGTTCGCGTGAACCGAATTCTGGATTAAATCCGCGCTCAGCAAGCAGTGAGATGACACCCTGTTCGATAGTGACGCGGACACCGCGTTTTTCCCAAATATCGCGAATCAGGTCGTCCAGCATCAAAATAGCGATCTTCTCCACATCTTGCATTGATGGAGGTTCGAAGACGATCACTTCATCAAAGCGGTTTACGAATTCTGGTGAGAATGTTTTTTCTTTGATGATGAATTCCATCACATCGGACTTGTAGTGCAGCTTCTTCTCTTGCTCCGGTGGTGCCGGGTGCGAGGCGAAGTATCGTCCACCAGCGTTACTGGTTGCGATGATGATCGTGTTTCTAAAATCAGTGACGACACCGTTGCCGTCGATCAATGTTCCTTCATCCAGAATCTGGAGGAACAAGTGCAGTACTTTCGTGTGCGCTTTTTCTACTTCATCGAGAAGCAGGATCGAGAAAGGTCGATCCTGGATTTTTTTCGTCAGATACCCTTCCGAGAAGCCGGATGTCGTCCGTCCACCAATGAGTTCGGGGATGGAAGCTTCGTCACTGTATTCGTTCATGTCGACTCGAATAAAGCTCTCCGGAGAGCCAAAATACTCTTGTGCGAGCGCTTTGGCGGTTTCTGTTTTACCGACACCGGTGGTACCAAGGAACAAGAATGTTCCCATCGGGCGACGACGAGTGCCAAGGTCAAGCTTGGCGCGTTTCAGGGCAGCGGTGATGCTTGTGAGCGCATGACTCTGTCCGATGATGTGACTCTTGAGTCTGGCTTCGAGCGTGAGCAGTTTCATCTTCTCGCTTTCCGAGAGCTGCCTGACATCCACACGAGCTTGTACCGAGACGACGTCGCGGATGTGCGCTTCGGTAACAGTTTTATCACCAGCGGCGCGTGCACGAGCCACGGCCTCTCGCAAAATGTCGACTGCTTTACCTGGGAGAGACTCACGTCCGAGGAAACGCTTGGAAAGATCGAGGATCGACTTCAGTGCTTTGTACGTGATTCCAATGCTGCGCCTGCGCTCCATGAGGAAGTATTCCTCCAGAAGCACATGCATCGTTTCTTCGTCAGATGCGTCAGACAGCGAAATCTTCTGGAATAGAACGTCCAGTGCCGGATCGCTCTTCATGCGGGCGTGGTAGTCGGCAGTCTCC
>JAKFXO010000112.1 GCA_021731345.1 Candidatus Peribacterales bacterium
TCCCACACCAACCGAAATAATGACTGCAAAGATGACAACAAGTACGCCACTTTCGAGGCTGCTCAAAAGCTCCATGGCAGCGCCGTACTGCCTGCCACCCCACCATCCTGCAAGTCCTAGAATAAAGTTACGTGGGAGACAGCCAAGGAAGCTCCAGATGATGTACTTACCGACTGGAATGCGCGCGAGTCCTGAAAAGATGGAGACTGCGAGTGACGGAAGACCAGGGATGGCGCGAGTCACAAAGATGCCGATTTCGGCTGACGATGCTTTTTCCATCCGTTTCTGCATAGCTTCAATGCTTGACCACTTGAGCCCGAGGTATTTACCAAAGCGCTCTACTGCGACTTTTTCACCAATACGCGCAAGGAAGTAAGGGAAGAGCGAACCGATTGTGATGCCAGCGGATGCTGGAAGCATGATCTTAAAGATGATGACTATGATCGCATCCCATCCCTGCAGACCTTGTGTCAAAAGGATGCTCGAACTGAAGACGACGAGTGTAGAAGGAATCGGTGCGATGATTTCTTCCACAATGCTTGCAAGAAAAATGCCGAGGGCTCCGTAGGCTTGTACGAGCGGTTCGATGTGATGCACGAGGGAGCTGAACATACGGTGGTGGAAGTGAATATGTCTGAAAGCTTCGAGAGTCAAAAGTGGTGGAGCTCAGGGGACTCGAACCCCTCACCTCTTCCATGCCATGGAAGCGCTCTACCAGATGAGCTAGAGCCCCACAGGGGGATGTCTGACTGTACAAATAATGAATGTCGAGCGCAATTTTCTTTCTCTGTTCGCCTCGCTGCGCTCGGCGGGGCAGATGAGCTAGAGCCCCACAGAGGGTTTCCGGTCTACAGAATGATCAATTGCGAAAGCCCCACAAACTGGAGCCGACACACTGTACGTTGGTTTTGGTCTACCTTCAACCCAACACAGCCCATTCTGAGTTTCCTGACTTTTCACTTTTCACTTTCCGCTTTACACTTCGTGCATGCCTACCGTCACCTTCCTCCTCGGATCAAAAGTCGATATTGATTTCGCCAAGAAAATCGCAGCGATGCTCGAAGAATATCAGGTCTCCTCGGAGATCATCGTAGCGTCTGCTCACAAGGTTCCTGAAAAAGTAGTGCAGGTCATCGAAAAGCTGAACGCTCGCACCGAGCCAACGGTCGTTGTGACATGCGTTGGCATGAGCAATGGACTCGGAGGAGTTGTCGCGGGTTCGTGCGTTCACCCAGTCGTGAACTGCCCTCCTCATGCCGACCTGCAGGAATACTTGGTCGATATCCACTCGTCACTCCGTATGCCATCCGATGTTCCGGTGATGACTGTGACCGGCTACAAGAACGCTGCGCTGGCTACACTGCGTATTCTCGCTGAGAGCGATAAAGCTTTGCAGAAAAAGCTCATCGAGCGCATCAAGAAGATCAAGGCGGAGTATTAGTCGCATGCACGACTTTGATACCTTCGAGCATCCTCTCGCCGCACCGGTGAATCGGGTGCTGCTAGCCATTGAATCTTTTGACGGAGCTCAAGGCCGTAGTGCCGAAGGAGCCAGAGAGGTACGAAATGCTCTGCAGCATCTTCTTGGCGTCCGTCAGGCCGAAAGCCCAAGCGGATCGGAAGAGATTGTCCCCCTCTTAAAGCCGCACGTCTTTGCGACTGGCTGGTCATCGGAACTCCTCGGCAACATTCATCGGGAACTTCAATTCATCGTGGAATGACGGTGCTTTCCAGATGGTATGATCCCATCCATGGAATTGACTCTTGATGTACTGAAAGAAAAACTCACCGCGTGGAAAGGGTGCGATCTTGCAAAGACTGCAAACCCGGTTTTTGGAGAGGGGAATCCGCATGCCAAAGTCATGTTTATAGGAGAGGCTCCTGGTGACAAAGAGAATGAACAAGGACGCCCATTTGTTGGTGCAGCTGGAAAATTTTTAGATGATTTACTTGAGTCAATTGGCCTAAAGCGTGACGCGGTGTACATCAGTAATGTCGTCAAATTTCAGCCTCCAGAGAACAGGGATCCGAAACCACTGGAAAAAGAACAATGTTTACCATGGCTGATGCTAGAAATTGCACTGGTACAACCAAAAGTCATTGTTCCACTAGGAAGGCATGCGCTCGCATACTTCCTTTCGGATATCACTATTTCCGATGCTCATGGAAAAGATTTTCATCTGACGGATTCAGTGACAGTGTTTCCTATCTATCACCCAGCTGCAGCGCTGCATAACGGCAGCCTTAGAAGCAGTCTTGCCACTGACTTTCGGGCACTAGGCGATTTTCTTCAGACTGTCGCATGACATCCATCTTGGCGCGCATCGCCGTTGCAGCTGTGCTGTCACTGACATCACTCATTGTCATTTTGTTTCGCGTGAGCCCCCTCAGTGCACCCGCGCTTGCGGTGCCATTCTTCTTCCTCACCATTTTTCTCACGGTCTCTAGTTTCGGTACACTCTTTTGTTACGCCGTCTGGAGCAGGCTTTCTATGGAAGGCATGGATAGCGGACGAAAGCTCTCCATTTCGCTTCGCGAGGGACTACTCATGGGTGGAGCGACCATTCTTTTGTTCCTGTTTCTACTGCTTGAGATTCTGACGTGGTGGATCGGACTTCTGATCTATCTCATCTTCTTTCTGATCGAAATGGCGCTTCTTTCGTAAGATCGTTATTCTGTAGCCCTCATGTCGCTTCCCGCCCCCTTCGACTCCTATATCGGCAAGATCGCCGTGGCACCTGATGCTGCAGCCTTAGAAGCGCTTCGTCTTGAGCTCTTTGGCCGCAAGGCTGGAGTTTTGACGGTTGCCATGAAAGACCTCGGCGCCATGTCGCCGGAGGAGCGCAAAGCTCGTGGTCAGGAAATGAACGTGATCAAGTCCGAGATCGACGCTGCATTCGCATTGCGTGAAGGCGCTCTCGCTTCGGCGCAGCTCAGTTCACTCGCTAGTACCGACACGCTGGATGTGACACTCGATTTGCCGTCTGAAGATCGTGGTCACCTTCATCCAGTGCACGAATTCATCCGTAAGGCCGAAGAGGCGTTTGGACGTATGGGTTTTGATACGGCACGCGGACCGGAGCTCGAGACTGAGCACTACAACTTCAACATGCTCAATATCCCAGACACGCACCCAGCGCGCGATGCGCAGGATACGTTCTGGGTGTCGTCTCTGGATCGTACAGTGCTGCGCACGCACACGTCTCCGGTTCAGATCCGCTACATGGAAAACAAGAAGCCGCCATTTCGCATGATTTGTACGGGCAAGGTGTACCGCAAAGATTCCGACGCAACGCACTCGCCGATGTTTCATCAGATCGAAGGACTTATGATTGGAAAAAAAGTTTCCATGGCCAACATGAAAGCAGTCATGGAGCAGGCCGTGCGAGAACTCATCTCACCTGATGCTGAATTCCGCTGGAGGACGGGGTACTTCCCATTCGTGGAACCGGGGCTTGAAATGGACATGCGTTGGCGCGGTGATGAGTCCAAGAGCCGTGAAGGCCGTTGGCTCGAGATCGTCGGCTGCGGCATGGTGCACCCAAATGTGCTGAAAAATGTTGGTATCGATCCTGATGAGTATCAGGGATTTGCCTTCGGATTCGGTGTTGAGCGCATGATTATGATTCGCAATCAGATCCCCGATCTCCGCTTGTTCTTCAGCGGAGACATGAGGTTCTTGAAACAGTTCTAGGATTTTGACACCACATTCGCAGTAGCGAATGCTGAATCAGCATCTTTTTAGAGACCCAACTTTGTCGCCCAGCCCTCGGGGTCATGGGAAAATTTTCCGATCTGGTCAGCCTGCTCTTCCGTAATGCGCTCCTGTTTCAATGCAACCTCTAGGAGTGTCGTGATGGTCGCAAGTGGATGCAGTTTTACTTTCAGTTCACGACCTTTCTGAATACCGGATGCGAGCTGGTAGCTAAAGATAGAGACAATGTCTGTGACGATGCACTGACCTTCACCGCGCAGAGCTTCGACAGTGGCAGCCGAACTTTTCGCTGTGGAGATGAGATCTTCCACCACCACGACGTGCTTCTTTGGTTTCAAGTCTCCCTCAATGAGTTTCTTTGCGCCGTGCTCTTTTGGCTTTGCTCGAACATAGATGAATGGGAGCTTCATGCGGTCAGCGACGAGTGCTGCCCAACCGATGGCGGCAGTTGCGGTACCTGCAATGACATCAGCTTCGATGTGCAAATGCTTCACGCGTGCGACAAGTGCATCTACGACAAAATCACGAGCCTCTGGGTGGCTGTAGATCATCCGGTTATCACAGTAGATGGGAGCTTTGAGTCCACTCGTCCAGGTGAATGGGGGAGTGGTCGACAGTTTCACGGCGCCGATTGCGAGTAAGTATTCTGCGATGCGTTCTGCGTGCGGCATGCTGCAAGAGTAGCAGCATGGAACGCCAAGAAAAATAGATCGTATGGTGCTAGAGTAGGCATCCGTGACTGTCTCAGAAACCAGACTTCGGCAGCTGATGGACGCTTTCCTTGTGGAAAACGGCAAGCTTAACCTGTCAGCACTGAGAACGCCTGAACTGTGTTGGACAGGGAACATTCTTGATTCCATCGCTTTTTTGCAGTCTTTTGATGCGTATCCTGATTTGAAAAAAGCGAAGAAGCTTCTCGACATCGGTACAGGGGGTGGTTTTCCACTCATGCCCTTGGCTCTTTGTTTGCCCGACACGCAGTGCATCGGTATTGATGCAACTCAGAAGAAAGTAGATGCAGTCAAAAGAATTATTGCAGCTGTCGACATTCCAAATGCGTCACTCGTCTGCGGACGAACGGAGTCAGTAGGACACAGTGCTGAGTACCGTGCTCAGTTCGACGTTGTCACTGCTCGCGCCGTAGCGCCACTCTCCGTGCTTCTTGAGTACGCTGTGCCATTTTTGAAAGTTGGCGGACTCTGTGCTTTTTGGAAAAGCACGAAGATCGCAAGCGAACTCGCCGAGACTGCAGATGCACAAAAGAAATTGTCAGCTCCGTACATCGGAGCATTTCAGTATGAACTCCCTGAAAAGTGGGGTGAGCGCACCATCGTCTTTTTCAAAAAGACTGCAGCGACCTACAGTGACTATCCAAGGCGTACAGGCATACCGAAACAAGACCCGCTCTAAATTCCTGGGATCGATTTACAGATGTTGAGAAAGCGAGCTCATCACGACGACGAGGCAAGCGGCGAAGACCACGAGAAACGGTGACATTCCGAGAGTGCGGCTACGCATAGTTTTCGTGGGGAAAAATGTCGGCGAACCGCAGTATATGCCGTGCGTGATGCCGGGCAATTGTGCGGTGGGGCCAATTGTGACGCAGTAGCAGGAGACTTTGTGGGTAATGCTTCAAAGAACGCTTCCGTAAGCCAATATCTTGGGTGTACCATAGGGACAATCTTCCACCCTGCTGCCAAGCCAAAATTGCTATGCCAAAACCGTACACGCCAAATGACAAGTGGAGTAAACGTGCGGCTGAGGAAGGCTACCGAGCACGGTCAGTGTACAAACTGATGGAGCTTGATGTTCGTTATCATCTTTTGAACCAAGGGATGAAAGTATTGGATATCGGCGCAGCACCTGGTTCGTGGTTGCAGTACACCTCAGATCGTATCGGTCCCAAAGGCATCGCACTGGGGCTTGATCTGAAAGAGATTAAAAAAATCGCACCGAATGTGAAGACAGCGGTGTGCGATGTGAATGACGAGGCTGCCGTTGAAAAAGCGATGGCAGATGCTGGCATCGCACAGGCGGATATTGTTCTCTCAGACATTGCGCCGAATACGAGCGGTATCAAAGACGTTGACCAGTGGCGATCCATCGAACTGAGTCGCATGGTCGTGCTCTTTGCCAAGCGTCATCTGCGTCCGGGTGGCAGATTGGTCATGAAAGTATTTCGTGGAAAAAACTTTGATGAGTTTCTCGCCGAAGTTCGGCAGACGTGGCCAAATGCAAAGCCATACATCGTAGAGGCGAGCCGCGACCGCAGCCGCGAAGTGTACGTCGTCTGTAAATAAAAAGTGAAGAATGAACATGGCATGATACGAATGTCTATTTTCACTTTTCATTCGTGCGGTCAATGGTACGAACACTTCGCTTTGGCGTATGATGATCTCCATGATTAGTTTCACGGGCGTCTCCAAAGAATACGGAGGACGCGAAGTTCTCACCGATGTGAACTTCCAGGTCAATCCCGGCGAATTCATTTGTCTGACTGGCCCGAGCGGTGCTGGTAAATCAACGATTGTTCACCTTCTTATTCGTGCTGACGTTCCCACAAACGGCGTCATCGAAGTGGATGGAGCGAATCTTGCCAAGCTACCACCACCTATTTTGCAGCTCTACCGTCGTCGTACGGGAGTTGTCTTTCAAGATTACAAATTGTTACCGGATCGCACGGTGGAAGAGAACATCGCCTTTGCATTAGAAGTTTGCGGTGAGCCTGATGAGATAGTGGATGAACGTACCGCGGAGATTATGGATCGATTGAAGCTTTCAGATCGTGCTGACGCGTTTCCAAGTGAACTGTCTGGAGGAGAAAAGACACGCACTGCGCTCGCACGCGCGCTCGTGCATAAGCCTGGCATTCTCATTGCA
Source organism: Candidatus Peribacterales bacterium (assembly GCA_021731345.1). Classification (GTDB taxonomy): domain Bacteria; phylum Patescibacteriota; class Gracilibacteria; order Peribacterales; family Peribacteraceae; genus JAGORY01. The sequence continues at coordinate 6,596 of JAKFXO010000112.1, forward strand.
GACGAACCAACCGGCAATATCGATCCAGATCAATCCATTCATATTCTGAATTTTTTACGTCAGGTGAACTCCGAAGGAACGAC
>JAKFXO010000041.1 GCA_021731345.1 Candidatus Peribacterales bacterium
GCGGTGCTGGACGTCGTGTTCTAAAGAGTCTTCGACTACGTCTTTGAATGATCATGGCGCGTTCCGATGCGAGAGAAGCAGCGCAATGTCGCCTTGGGAAATTTCCGTCGCACATCTTCGCGAAGGGAGCGTACAGAAAAGCGCATGTCTGAGGCCGAAGGCCGAGTTTGCGCTTTTCTAGTGACCGAGCGATTGATGTGCAGGAAATTTCCCAGAGCGACGATTTTTTCGCCACTTTTTTCTAAAAAAAGTGGCAATCGATTTCTCAAACGTCAGCTAACCAAGACGATCATGTTGAAGTTCTCTGGTCCCCCAAGAAGAATTTCAAAAACAATCTCAACGATAGTCACTGAAATTTTCTACAGCTCAAATATATCCCTCGGCGTGCAGTCTGACCTTCGGAATCTCAAAATCTATGAGACATGTGTCTTTTACATCTTTCACCATTTCCGGCGCTCCGCAAATGTAGATACCTGACTCCGGATGAGCACTAAGAATGCGTGGAAGATGCTGCTGAACGCGACCACGTAGTCCAGTCCACGATTCTTCAGTACCACTCAAGACCGGATAGAAAGTAAAGTTCTTGTGCATGTTGGCGAGAAACTCAAAATCCTCCAGCCAGAAAAAGTCTTCAGGATTACGAACACCAAACAGCAGATGCATAGGCCGCGTGTCTTTTTTCCCTTCAAGCATCCATGTGAGCTGACTGCGAAACGGCGCGATACCAGCACCGGTCGCCACAAAGACATGTGCCGGATCAGCCTCTTTCAAAAGGAAAAGTCCAAACGGCCCCTGAATTCTCACTGAAGCTCCTTCCTGCAAAATAATCTCGATCCACGTACTCGCACGTCCGCCCTGCTTCAGCTTTACACAAAAGAGGAGATCTTTCTCAAGAGGTGATGATGCAATGGAATATGCTCGAGTCTGAATATCTGTCGGATCTTCCGCGAGTGGCACATCGAACAAAACAAATTGACCTGCCTTAAATGTCAGGCCCTCAGGACGCGTGAAACGGAGCTCGTAGACGCCCGGAGCAATGAGCAACTTTTTTGTACAAGTGATGGTGTAGGCAGGAGTCGGCATACAGAAGAATCGTACCTCACTCTACTCCACTGATGCAGGATCGTTAATCTCTCGACTATTTTTTACCGATGACCGCGAGTACTTCATCAAAAAGATAATTCGCATCTTCCGGACCAGGGGCAGCTTCAGGGTGAAATTGTACGGAGAAAAACTTTCCAGACTCGTGGCGGATACCTTCTACAGAACCGTCGTTTGCATTCGTAAACCATACCTGCCAACCGGAAGGCAGCTTATCCGAGACTGCGAAACCGTGGTTCTGCGACGTGATGATGCAACGCTTCGTCGGCTTGCCGTCTTTCCACTCAATACATGGTTGGTTGGCGCCGCGGTGTCCGTACTTGAGCTTGTACGTATCACCGCCGATAGCGAGTGCAAGGAGCTGGTTGCCAAGACAAATGCCGAATGTCGGGATGCCTCTGCTGAGTGCATAGCGAATCTGTTCGATCGTCGCGGTGCACTTCTTTGGGTCACCTGGGCCGTTACTTAAAAAGAGTGCGTCGTACGTCAGGTTTGATGATTTCAAATCATAGTCCCACGGCACACGGTGTACCGTCACGCCTCTTTTGAGCCAAGAACGCAGGATATTGCGCTTGATGCCACAGTCGTACGCGACGATGCTCGCGATGGGCCCGAGTGGGAAATCTGCCTTGTTCGGTTCATACGTTATCACTTCTTTGCAACACACATCCGCAGCCAAATTTCTATCATTTGGATCTTCGATCTTCTCTGCTTTCCACGTGCCGCTATCGACGATGGCTTCATCCTGAACGATATGGCCAAGCATGACACCGGTCTCGCGAAGCTTCTTCGTCAGTGCGCGTGTATCGATTCCTGAGATTCCAGGAATTCCATGATGAACCATCCACTCATGCAGTGAACTCACAGCATTGAAATGGCTGAAATCACGGCTCTCGTTTTGGCAGATGACAGCACGAACATGAATCTCTTCACTCTCAAAATTTTTACTGAAACCCCACTCGTTCTTCGCTTCACTCGGCACACCGTAGTTTCCGATGAATGGAAAAGTGAACGTGAGAATTTGTCCGCGATAGCTTGGGTCAGTCATGGATTCTGGGTAACCGACCATGCCAGTGTTGAAGACAACTTCACCATCCGTATCTTTTTTTGCACCAAAAGACTGGCCACGGAATACCGTGCCGTCAGCGAGGATGAGAGATGTCATTGGGGCGGAGTGTATACATCTTCAGGGTGCTGCGCGAGTTTTTCGTCAGAAATAATTGACATGACGTCATTCTAGGATTTGGATAGTGATATGACGAAATCAAGTGTCATCAATGATATATCCCTGAATGGCCTACCCGATGGAACAAAAATTATCGAACCAATTACGGATGAGCGTCACAAAGAATGCACGCTCGTGATCGGCAGTCGATCAATCGAAGTATTTGTTGCCGCAGAATTGCGACGCTTTTTGCAGCGAACAATGCAGTGGCTCCCTGAAGACTCAACAGATGCAGACGTGCTTGAAGCAGTCAGTGAAAGACTCGGTGGCTTTTACGATCTAGCTCTCGAACAAGCGCGTAATCCTGCAGAATCCAAACGCATTGAAAGCCATCGTGATCAGCGCCGCAGCCTACTACGCCAAATGCTGCGTCCAAGGCATGAGAATCGCTTACATGTATAATTGACTCAAATCAATTTTTATGTTATTTTAGATATAGTTCCTTGGAACCATATCTGGTCCCTACGCACCCACTTTTCAAGTGGCGAAGGCGGGCTTGTTGCCCGTCCTGATCCTGTAACCGTGCTAACCGCAGCCTACCTTTTTGGTACCCGCGGGGAGCGCGGGTTTCTGAAAGGTGGATGCTGTGGGGAGCACACAACCGACAACGAAGGAGTACAGACCAATGATGCATCGCATCGCACTGGCCATCCTGGCCATCACCCTGGTGTTCGCTTCAAACGCGAATGCCGACGAGCTGGGCGACATGATTAAGGCCAAAGTGAAGGCCAAGATCGCCGCCAAGATCGGACAGAAAATGGACATCTCGGGTCCGCGCACTGTGACCAATACTGTCAGCGGTATCGGGAATACGGGGTTCGCTTCGGCGGATCTCGAGATTCACTACCGCGAAGGTGACATCACCTACGCGCCGACAACGACGACAACGACAACGTATGCGCCCGTCACAACGACGACCAGCACATACGCACCAAGGTATCGAGAAGAGACAACGTACGCACCGCGCTACACGGAGGGAAGTCCTACGTATGCGCCGCGTACCGAACCGTACTGTCCGCCAGCAGAGCGCTATGTTGCGCCCCGACTGACGTATCGTACGGCAACCGATGAATGCACTGACACCATCAGCATCCGCTGTTGGGCACCCTGTGGAGGCTACTTCGTCGACTCAGAAGGTCGACGCTTTAATCTCCTGGCGTCCTACTCAAAGGTGCCGCCTGCGTCTCGCCACCGAACCCTCACGGGTCGGTACTGGCGGAACTCGGCAGGTGTTCTGATGTTCACGGCCATCTGGCCCTGTGGAACGATCCGTACGTTCATTGACCCGTAACACGGTCAAGAACACTCGGTCGTTTTCTCATCAACCTCCTCACGTGTCGCTGTGCTCCCCGCAGCGACTTTTTGCGTGCCTACCTACGGATAAACTGTCGGAAGTACGCTTCATCACCATACTCTGCTGTATACACATCACCTTTTTTGTCAGAAGGATTTTTCGGCTGATCATGAATGACCGCGCCAGCAGGTCCGCCCTTCAGTACAAATTGTGACGGCGAAGACGCGCGACTATTCATCGGGTCCCAGAGTGACTGGACAGCTTCGCCAAGATTGGAAAACGGCTGCGTTGATCGCTGAAAACCACGGAGTCCAACGGAACACACAAAGTATGTCTCACGCCCTGACTGGTCAATTCCTGCAGGCTCAAAGAATACGCTCTCGTAGTGGCTTGGCGTCACCATCGTTGCAAATGAATTGATACCTGCCTGACTCAAAAGACCCTGCGCAAGGAGTGCAAAGTCCTCACAGTCACCGCTGCGCTGGAGCAAGGTTCGCTGCCAATGCTGTACATCTTGTGCGCTTTCTTGCTGGTACTGGATAGCACTCGCTGGCTTCTGGATTTGGTTAGCTTTCCATTCAGCTTGTTCAGATCCCTTGAGATAATCCTGACCATAAAAAAACTGTGAGACGAAAGCACCGATTGCCTCTGGTGTACGAAGTCTCTGTGCGATATCAGCTCCCCACTCCCCTGCCTCGGCAAAGCTACGCATAGAACCACGAGGCTTCATGCCAACGCGCGCGCCATTTGCACCTACGATGAACGTTTCTCCATTTCGCTGCTCAAGAATGGGAACCTGATTACTGCCATCAAAAAATTGTCGAACACCTCCCTGCTCTGTCATTGCAAGGCCGCCATCTGTTCGATGAATTTCACGCTGTCCGTTGACCGTGACCTCGAATCCATTTGGCTTGTCTTGAAAATCCACACGCGTGCCAGAAAGCGTAGAGACATTGCCACTCGCATCCAGTGCGTAGGCACGTGTCGCTGTGGAAACAATGGTGCGCGATCCATCAACCACCGAAAACCTGAGTCCATCAAATGAAACACTGCGCGGATTTTTCCCAGCAAGCGCTGCAGAGAGTACTCGCGCATGGTCACGCATATTTTGTGCATATGCAGGATACCGCGCAGCTGAAATGCTATTTCTTTGTAGGAGTCTCTGAAGACCCGTGTCACTCGAAAGCTTTGCATCAATACTCACAGGAACGTCACGCCCATCGGCGCTGATGCGAATACTGCGAATGCTCTCCAGAAGTCGTTCGGGAGTATTTTCTGTACCCGGTGCAATGGTTTCCCGTGTGCGCTCAGGGGCAATAGGTGTTTGCGTTTTCTTTGTCGCAGGCCGCGGTACTTCTGTTTTGGCTTCTCTCGGAGCAGATGGAGTAGGCTTCTGACGAAGCTTGAGCTTTGCCGCCATGAGTGAACTCACGTCTGGTGAGATCCTCTTTTCAATCGATTGAACGCGCTCCTCCGCACGACGCTCCGGAGAAACCTCGGTCTGTTTCTGCCGATCATTTTTTTCGGGAGTGCGTGGCATGGTCTGGAATGAAAAGGAGGAAGCGGCAGGAAACCCGCACGCCTCCTCCTGTTTCAGAATTCGGAATTAGAGGCTGCCGGAAATCGGTGGAAGCTCAATTGGAACACTACGCAGAGGCTTCATAGGCTCGGTAGGGACTTTGATTTTATTTTTTGCCGTACCGTCCAGAGACGCTCCAACACCACCGTTCTGTTCTTGTAGATTTTCGCCATCCGCAGATGCAGTACCGGTGTTATTGATACCACTCACGGTATTTGTCACCGTGCGACTGTTGTCCGTTGTATTGTCTGAGTTAATTTTCACATCGCCATGGAAGTGGAAGTACACGCGCTGATCCACCGCAGCCTGCTGGTTCAAACCAAGACCTGGGTGAATTTGCTGTAGGCGTCCGGTCATGTACTGCATGTGACCACGAGCCTCTGGAGTGTTACGTGTACACATGAGGTACGGATTACCCTGACGATCTTTCCCAGCACGAACAAAGAGCGGGTTTGGCGAGCCATTGATGAAACGGTTCGCGTCATCCACGACACGTGAACCAATCTTGATCCCCTTATCGATCTTGAGCTGCAGCTCATTACGCTTTACTTCAAGATCAGTGATCTGCTTCGTGAGTTCTGGCTTCTTGCTGAAATCTGGATTGTCTTTCTTGATCTTTGCAATCTGCTCGTCGATGCTCAGGACCTCAGCCTTGAGTGCGCCGATGTCACCATTCTTCACGGACTCACCACGGAGGAAGTCGATAAGTTCTTTGAAGAAAGCGAGAAGCTTCTCGAGCTGAGACTTCTCTTTATCTTCTGGCTCCTTCGTTTTCTCAGCCTCTTTTGGAGCACCATCCTTTGCCTCAAGTTTGCCATCTTTACCAATTTCAACGTGCTTATCTGACCCCTGTTTCTTAAGTTCTGCATTCAGCTTATCTGCAAGCTCAGATTTCTGCTTATCTGTCAGAGTATCTTGGAAAGCACTGAAAACGTCGGAGCCTTTCTTCACCAAATCCTTTGCAAGCGTTGAAACATTTGTCACCGCACTGTTGAACATATCAATTGCTGAGCCAACAATCGTCTTTTTCGGTGCGTTCGGGTCAGCTGCTTGAGCATTCGGATCAACCTTCGGAGCATTTGGATCAAGAGTTGCAACTGTTGTGGCAGGAACACCGTTGATCTTCTCGTTCTGAAGTTTTACAAGTTCCTTAATCTGATCAAGATACTCTTGAACGATTTTCTGCGAATCAACAACCTGAGGATCATTGGAAACAACTGCGGACATATCAGCCCACAGCTCTTCCTTACGATTCTTCACGGCATCAATGAGTGCCTGCTTCGCAATCTCCTTCGTCTGCGGAAGCTGGTTTGGCTTATCAAAATTTTCAACTGCAGTTG
>JAKFXO010000065.1 GCA_021731345.1 Candidatus Peribacterales bacterium
CGCAGTCGGCATCATCTGGAATGGTGCCTTTAAAGCACTCAGTAAAAGCAAGATCATCGGCCAGTTTACGGATAAGATTAAAGGCTTTGGTGAATCTGTCTTCAGCGGACTCGCTCAGGCTCCTCTTCTTATCCCATTGCCGCTCCCTGGTGGCAACAAGACGAATGCCAACCTTGGTACGCTCGTGAACGGTCCGAAGATTCTTTCTGACTCCGTGAAGCTTGCTGCTTCAGGTACGACTGGTAAGAGCTTTAGTAAGATCGTCAGTGACCGCTTTGGTGCTGGTGGCGGCGGTGGCGAAAGTGCATCAGGTGTTGCTGAAAGCATCAAACAGGGAAGAATTAATACAGAAAATCTCATTAAAGCGATTCAAGGACTCAACGCACCTGGTCTCACGGGTACTCAGCGTGAAGATAAGTTCAGAGAAATTCGATCCACACTCAATATCAATTCTGCAACTTCGAATGGCGATACAGTGAAGCTGCTACAGGACATGATCAAACTCAAAGACCCAATTCCAGAGCTCAAGAGAATTGAAAGCGATATTCAGAAGCTCACGCCGTAAATCACAACCATGGTTAACAATAACGCCGAACTCGGCCGCATCAACCAAAGCGCACTCGACGGTGCGCTCTCGCGTTGGGTGGAGCAGGATAAGCTCGCGACCGAAGGACATCCGAAGGAAGTCGAATACAAGAGACTTTCTGAGCAGGCAAAGTCCATCCTTAAGCGGATGTCTCTATCCCTTACGATGCCGGCTGGACTTACTGGTATAGAACAAGGCGCAGAGCAGCTCACAGAAATGTATGACCGCGCAGTGACCCTTCGCGCTGAGATTGCCCAAGACAACATCAGACAGTCATTTGGCGTGCCAGCAGGGCAAGACCTTCAGACTGTTCTTGAGTCAGATATTGAGAAAGCAACAGCTAGTCTGGGTACCGGCTTTCAGAATGCCGTCAGCGCAGACCTCAAAAATTTGTCGCAAGCGTTCAGCGTCAATCCGGCCGACACGCTCCAGGGCAATGTCCCTGGCAATAGATTCTTCACGAATCTTCAGGGGAAAACAGCTGTCGACTTTGACCAAGTGGATAAAGCTCGCACGTCGCTCAATCAGCTGCGCGAAGCCGGACGCACAAACCCCGCACTTGCATCACTCGCCGACAAATTTGAGACTGGACTCCGCCAGGTGGAGGCGACTGACCCCATGCGCGGTGCACACCACAGGTGGTACAACGAGACGTTTGCAGGAAAAAAGATGGATACCAAGCCACTACGCATTCTTGGTGCACTCGTTGGTGGACTCGTCACAACGCTCGGTATCGGCCAAACACTTCTCAGCAAAGACCATGAACTCAGTCCTGCAACTGTGGGCTGGGCTGCTGCAACCATGTTCATGGTGAACCCCGGCTTCCTCCGCAGTAACGGCACGCGTGCACTGGAAACCATTACCGAACTTGGAAGCCCTACCGTCAATGATCTTGTCAGCGCAGGATTCAAAGGGGCCCAAGGTCGAGCCGCTCTTGAGGAGCTCCAAGAGATTCGTAAAAACAACCCGACAGCACTCAAAGCACTCATGAAGTCCGAGCAGCCACTGAACATGGCTCAGATTGGTGAACTCACCGACAATACGTCGAGTCCACTTCTCAAAATCCTCTCCAAAATGCCGGAGAACAAGCGCGCCATTGCACTGCGTCAGTTCGGTAAATCAATGACTGATGACGAAAAAGAGTTCACCGGACAGATGCTTGAGGCACGTGTGTAAACTCGTTACGCGACGCGCGTGAATTCTTTGGTGTACGCCTCAAGGACATCTTCGTTTTCAATGCTGATGCTAGTAGTGACGCGCATACCGCACTCCATCCCCTCTTTCGCTTCCTTGATGTCCTTTTCAACGTGCTTGAGAGATGTGATGCGTCCGGTACCGACGACTTCACCAGCGCGAAGCAACCTGAATGGCGTACGCTTGAGAATACCGTCTCTGACCATACCTCCGACGATCTGCTCTGAGCCCTTGGTAAAGAAGACGCCGCGCACTTCCAAGTGACCGATGACTTTTTCTTCTTCCACAGGGACGATGAGTCCCTTGAGAAGAAGCTCAAGGTCTTCGAGAAGCTTGTAGATGATGTCATAGTGCTTGATCTTCACGCCCTCGCGCTCAGCCGTGCGAGCGACTGCTGCAGAGGAATCAACGTTGAATCCAACGACAATAGCTTCACCGGCAGATGCCATCATGACGTCACTTTCAGAGACGTCACCAATGGCAGCATGGATAACTTTTGGATGAACGACATCGGTCGTAAGTTTGCTGATCGCTTCCTTGAGAGATTCGAGTGAGCCCTGTGCGTCAGCTTTGAGGATCACTTTCAGCTCCTTGAGTTTGCCCTCGGAAAGACGTGTGACAAGGTCAGCGAATCCGCGCTTCTGCATCTGCCCCTGCTTCTCCGCATACGCGGCGAGGTACGCCTTCAACTCTCTCTCGGTTGCAAAGACCTGCAGGATGTCTCCGACGTTTGGCATGGAACCAAGACCGGAGATGACAGCAGGACATGATGGACCCGCGTTCTCGATACGCTTGCCGGTGGAATCTGAGAGAGACTTCACTTTGCCGGATGCTCCTCCACAACCGATGATGGCACCGACAGCGAGTGTTCCTGTGTTCACGATGACAGTCGCAAGTGGACCACGAGATTTATCGAGGTGGCTTTCAATCACCGTCGCAATGGCTGGACGGTTAGGGTTTGCCTTGAGCTCTTCGATCTCCGCCATGAGAAGAACGCTCTCCACAAGCTCAGGGATACCCTGCTTTGTAAGAGCTGAAACCGGAACCATCGGCACCGTTCCACCCCACTCTTCAGCCTGTACACCGTGTCCGGCGAGCTCGCCTTTCACGCGTTCGAGGTCAGCATTGGGACGATCGATTTTGTTGATAGCAACAAGCAGCGGAACCTCAGCATCCTTCACGTGGTTGATGGCTTCAATAGTGGTTGGCTTTACTCCTTCCTCCGCAGAGACAACGAGAATGACGAGGTCAGTAAGCTGAGCTCCACGAGCACGCATGGCCGTGAAAGCTTCGTGACCTGGCGTATCAATAAACGTTACCGGCTTACCCTGATGGACGATTTGGTACGCACCGATGTGCTGCGTGATACCACCTGCTTCGCCGGCGACAACATCAGTCGAACGAATGGCATCGAGGATCGCAGTCTTGCCGTGGTCGACGTGACCCATAACCGTAACGATGGGCGGACGAGGGACCAAGTTCGCTGGATCATCTTCCTTCGTGAGCACTGCTAAGTCGTTTTGCAGAAGTGCTTCCACGGAGACTGAACCTGCTTCGCGTTCCACAGACACGCCAAGCTCCATGGCAACGAGTGCTGCCGTGTCGAAGTCGATCTGCTGGTTGATGGAGGCAAGCACACCGTTCTTCATGAGTGCGGAAATAATTTTCGGCACCTGCACACCAGCTTTCTCAGCAAACTCCTTCACCGAAATCTGGCTTGGAATCATGACGGGGCCAGTCTTCTGTTTGATCTGCTGCTGATGAATAGAGCGATCAGTTTTTTCAAGGTTCTGGAAAATTTTCGCCTCGGCGCGGCGCTGTTCCTGCTCTTCTTTGGAAAGCACCTTCGGCTTGTTCTTTGCAAGCGCCAGCTTCTGACGATCGATAGCTTCTTTTGAAACGTTATCGAGTGAAAGTTTACGGAGCACGTTGAGATTTTCCGGCTTCACTGCAGCCTTTGGTGTTTCGGCAGTCGGTGTTGCAGCTTCAGCAGCTGGCGCTTCGTCTGCCTCCTTCTCCATCGGGATACGACCGCTCGTCATGGCTTCCACTGCTTCCCAGTCGATAGCGATCTTCCGCTTGTTCGCAACGAAGCGAATGATACCCATCGCAAGATTGTCCGGCACCTCGCGATCTGTCGGCTTAATGCCAAAGTCAACACTCAGAAGCTCCTTGCGAAGTTCCTGTCCGGGTAAGCCTAAGATTTTCGCGACTTGGACGAGACGCATGTGTTACGGAAAAAGCCGTCACACACAGGGTAACACACGAAAAAGGCAAACACCACGTTCTCTGCTTAGGAACGAAGTGTAGAGACGATATCGGTATTCGGACCTTTCAGCTTTTGATCCGACGACCCAAGTTTTTCGACAACGTCGATATCGGGTACTGCGTTCTTTTTGGCTTCGGGGAGCGGTTTCTGGACTGCTCTCGGAATCTCACGCGGCTCGATAGTCGGCGTCGACTGTGTCTCATCACGCTGTTTCTTCATCTCATCAGTCAGTGCTTTCACACACTCGATGACCTTGAGTTGGAAGTTTCCGTACTGCTTGATCTTAAATCCTGCAGCACGCGCATGACCTCCTCCACCGAAGAGTCGTCCTGCTGCTTTATTCACATCGATTGCGGTCGATGACCGAAGGCTCGCTTTGAATCCACCTTCTTCGATTTCGGTGAAGAGTGCGTGTACATCAGCATCCGGAATGGTGGAGATCAGTTCATCCAAGATTCCTGCAGATTCCTTGGACGTCGCTCCCATCTCGGTGAGGTCTTCACGACTGATACTCGACCAGACGATCTTGGATTCTGGATCGAACTGAATCTGGTTCAGTGCGCGTCCCCAAATCTTCAGTGTCGACAAAGGCTTCGTCTTATAGATGTGCTGAATGATCTCCTGCTGGCGTGCACCGAGATCAAGAAGATTGGCTGCAACTTCCAGTGAGCGTGGCGTTGTGTTCGGGTTCTGGAAACTCCTGGTGTCCGTAATGAGACCAGTGAGAAGAAGTGTCGCGATGTCCGGCGTGATGAGATCTTTCCACTTTGGGTGCGAACAGAACCACGCATAGAGCACCTCTGTTGCACTCGCGCATGTCGGGTCAATGAGCTGCAGCTGACCGAAGCGAGTATTGGAAATATGATGATCAATATTCAAGATCGATGTTGTCTGGAAAAGATCGATGTTGTCCGTATAAATGGAACCAAGGAGTGAGAGCTCCGCACTGTCCACTACGAGAATAAGGTCGTAACCACTACCGGTATCAAGAGTCGTAAGGTGCTTTGCTTGTATCCTCCCCTTCTTCGGTACCACGATAATGTTCACCTTATTGTCTTCCACGGTGTAGCGAAGCTTGTCGATCTCCACACCGTCCGAACAGTCGAGTGTGATGACAAACTCCTGCTCGCTCGAAACATCTGTGGAGAGATGCTCAAAGTTTGGAAGGAACTTCAAAGACTCCGGCAGTGTGTCTGGGCAAATGACTGTGCAGTCTTTTCCGATTGCTCGAAAAAGCGAGTAACAAGCTAAAGCACTACTGAGGCCGTCTGGATCCACATTCGCATGAGGGATGATCAGCAAACGTTCTGCCTGTTCAAGGGCTTTGGTTGCGGCCTGTAATTCCTGGGGGCTGAAGGGCATGTACAAATGTTTCGTATTATTATCTCATATTATGATTAAAAAATCAATACCGTACTATGTCAAGTATAGGGAAAAAGGATGTGAGTATATCCCCTTATGGCCTCTGTACGCCAGGGAAAGACTATCGCTTCTCTAGAGAGGTATAGATGAAGTCGCTACTATCCTCGCAATCGGGATGTAGCTTAGTTGGTCCTAGCCTACCGCAGGCAAAGAAAAGGCCACTGGCGCGTACTCCGAGCATCTATCATCGGCACCAACATCGGGATGTAGCTTAGTTGGTAAAGCGCCAGGCTGGGGGTCTGGAGACCCAGGGTTCGAGTCCCTGCATCCCGACCAGACTGATGCCTTGCGGCATGCCGGTCTCCTTACGAGACTTCTTGGATTGTGGCTGTATATCCGTCGCTCCGAAGGAGGATGTCCATAGTGGAGCCTCTGGTCGCTTCTAATAAATCCAGCATATCTGGCTGATAATCTGTATTTCTCATTGCAAGCAGTGTCGTTCTACGAACTGCATCCGTCTTGCCGCCATGATTAAGCTGGAATTCACTGAAGTTCTCATCATCTGCCATCTGCGCAATCATTTGATGAGAAAAATCAGACTCTTTACCCTTCCCACGATTTTCAAGGGGGTCAAGGCGACGTATATTTTCGAAGACTGTGACATCTGCGATGGCCGCTAGTCTCTCCTGCAAATGTGCAAGACTCGGCATGCCACTACCGAAACTGAATCCTGCAAGATACGCTTGCATATTTTCAGGCTGAAACATCAACGGTGGATCGGATTGGTGCTGTGTTTTGAGGAGTGCCCAAGGATTTTCAAGGGACGTGATCGGCTTGCCATTGGCATCCAAACAATCAGGTGAATGAACAACTGTCAGTCTCTTGCCCTCCTTCGGCGTCACGCCGAACACGAGTCGAGGTAGATCGAGCTTTGATTTCGTAGGATCGATACGCCAATCCGAAACCTTCCTTTCCTTGAAGTCTCGAAGCTGGCAAATATACGCCGGAAGCGACATATCGTTCTCGTCCCCTACTGCTTCCATAAGGAAAGTTCTGTCACGGCGCATGAGACCGGTGTCCTCCACACTCTTATAG
>JAKFXO010000130.1 GCA_021731345.1 Candidatus Peribacterales bacterium
ATACTATAGAAAGAAAAACCAATAATTCTATGAAGGTCTTACTCTTAAACCTCGGTTATTGTTCGGGCTTGGATGGTTCTATGCATGACTACGTATTTCACGGACCACGATATTTGCATACACCGGCGCGCATTGCTGCAGCTGTTGAAAGTGCAGTGATGCAACTGGTGCGCATGGAAGAGCCAGACATTTGTTGTTTTTTGGAAATGCACAAAAAGTCCGCACTTGTGAAAGACCTACGCGATTTCCCATGTAGCGATGTTGAGGATAAATACGGCGTGAAAAGCGTGCTTCGTCATCTCCCCTTCTTCCGCGACAACTGCAACGGATTTTTCGCACGTACTGATGTTCCGTACGCCAAACGATTCTTTCGCAAAGGTGCCAAGAAACTGATCTACGAGCTCCAAATCGGGAATGATGCGACGCTACTAATGTGTCACTTTTCTCTCTCTGAAAACACACGGAAGAAACAATTTAGGGAGATCGAAACGATAATCGGTGAACGAAAGAAAGCAATTCTATGTGGCGACTTCAATATTTTTCACGGCACTGATGAAATCAAAGAGCTGATGTCAGTCTGTAATCTCAAAGCCGTTCGACATGAACCGACATTTCCAACTATCCATCCGAAGCGCACGCTCGACTTGTTTCTCTGTACGCCGGACATCATTGTGACACGTTGCGAGACCGTGCAAAATTTCCACGGATCAGACCACTTGCCTGTCATCCTTGAGTTTCAGGTGTAATTGATATTTGTAATTTAATCATTTTTATTGTATAATATACGGTATGCCAAAACACATTCTCATTGCTGATGATCAGCTGTTCGTCGATATTCTACGTTCCGGTTTTGAAAAGCACTCGGAAGGACTGACCATTACAACTGTTGATAACGGCCAGAATACGATCACCATGCTTTCAGAGAAGAAGCCGGACATGCTTATTTTGGACCTCAGAATGCCGAATTTGGACGGCTATGGCGTGCTCGAGCACATGAAAACCCACCATACGTCTGTTCCTGTCGTCGTCGTGACGTACTACCAGGACGACAATCACAAAAAGAAGGCAGAGTCATTTGGCGTGAAGTCCTACCTCGTCAAATCTGAATGGAAGATCGAACAGCTCGTCGGTGAAATCAAAAAGCACCTCGGCGGGGTGTAATGATCTACAGCGAACCTAAGTCGAGCGTCTCATCAACGTGCAGTTTGTTCACGAAATCCTGATCGTGGCTGATGATAACCATGCCGCCTTCGTACTCATTGAGCGCATCCGCAATGACTGGAAGATGACGGAAGTTGATGTGGTTCGTCGGCTCATCAAGTATGAGGAGATTCGGCTTCTGGAGCATGAAACGAGCAAAGCAGAGCAAGCCTTTCTGGCCTTCTGAGAGCGCTTCTACCTTGGTTTGCACTTTCTCGCCGGTCAGCAAGAAGCGTGCGGCAGTAGCGTAGATTTCCTGTTGAATAGCGGGGTCCATGGCCGCAGCAAGAACTTCATACACTGTCTTATCCATCGGCAAACCTGAAAAATCCTGACGGTAATAACCGACCTTCACACCAGGCGTGATGATGACGCCTTTTTCTTTACCGTTCACCATGGACTCAAGCAACGTCGTTTTGCCGATGCCGTTTGGTCCAGTAATACGAAGTCTGTGACGACGCCTCACGATGAGCTCAACCTTCTTCTTCACCGGCTTGTGGCCATCCATCACCGTAACACCGGTCATCTTGACGACTGCACCAGAGAAATCAGTAGCTTGAATTTTGAATGGCGGAATGGTTTTGTCTTCTTGGCGAACGTCGACCATGTTGTCCTCTGCATCCTCCACCTGCGTACGCATTTTGCTTGCGAGTGCACGCATTTTTCCTCCTTTGTGCGAGAAGAAGTTAATCTTATCTTTACGATCCTGAATGCTTTTTTCCATACGCGCATTCTGCTGTTTTTCGGCTTCTATCTGCGCTTCAATCTCCGCGACAACGTCAAAGTAGTCACCCACGTACTGCTGCACCGTGTGTGTGAATGCATCCAAGTTCAAAACTCCGTGCGTGAAGCAGTTGAGGAACGGTGCATCATGAGAAATGACGATGCATGTCTTCTCATATCCGATGAGAAAACCGGTGAGATGATCGATGCCCTGTGTATCGAGGTTATTGGTTGGCTCGTCAAGAAGCAGAATGTCCGGCTCCTGAATAATGGCATATGCAAGCAGAAGTCTGGCTTTCTGTCCGCCTGATAAATCCTTCAGTTTCTTATCACGTTTGACCGTGAAGTGAACGATATCGAGAACACGCTTGATGTCACGCTCAAGGTCATACTTCTTTTCAGTGAATGCGCCTTCAAAAAATTCGTAGACAGTTTTCTCCAAATCCTTCGCTGGAATCACCTGCTTCGCAATACCGATGGTTGCACCTTTCTTGATGTGAATCTGACCGCCCTGAGGCTTGAGGTCCCCCGTGAGGAGCTTAAAGATCGTGCTCTTTCCTGCGCCATTCTGGCCAATAATCGTGAGCTTTGCGTTCTCACGTACGGAAAAACTCGCTTCTTCGAGAATCGGTTTTTTGTGGTCGTAGCTAAAGCTGATTTTGTCGAACCGGAGAAGAACATCACCGTGATCCATAAGATGAGAGAAGGTTGTGAGGCGGCAGCATACGGAAAAAGCCGCGAGTTGGGTAGTCCTCAGCGCTTTCTCGATGGCAGAAACACTATGAAATCATGAAGCTGTACGAGCCTGCATATACTTCTGTCGCTCAGCTGGAGTCATTTTCTCGATGGCGTACCGAAGCATGGTACGTGGCATAACCGCCGCATAACGGTCCAAAAAGATCCGGAGAACGCCGATATCACGCTTGCCTACTTCCCGTAGCATCCAGCCAGACGCTTTGTGGATGAGATCATGTTTGTGGGTCAGAAACATCTCTGAAATCTTCAGCGTGTCATCAAACTGATGTGCACGGATGAATGCGAACGTACTGACGATAGCGATGCGCTGCGTCCACAGATGCTTGCTGCGTGCGAATGTCCGAAGCACCGTGCGCGGACGCGTAAGCAGGTGTGATCCAAGAATCTGCGAAGCGCTCGTGTCGACTAAGTCCCAGTTGTTCACGCGCGAAAACTGCGTGAGATAAAAATCGACAATTTTTTTCTTCTGCGCTTCATGCCCTTTCGCGTACTGCGTCGTCAAAATGATAAGAGCAAGAAGTCTGGCTTCGTGATATTTGTCGGCGAGAAGTTTCTTGATCTCCGAAAGTGAAAGATCTGAATATTTTTTTGCGATACTTCTGACATCAGGAACCGAAATCCCTAGAAACACATCGCCTTCGGCGTACTCCCCTTTCCCTGCCTTAAAAAACTTCGGGAAGAATGCCGCCTTTTTAGCATTTGCTAGCGCTTTGAGGTCCTTCAATGCAGACTGGCTCATGCGCCAATCGTAACAGAAAGTGGTGCGCTCGGCGGGGGTCGAACCCACAACCTTCTCCTTCGGAGGGAGACGCTCTATCCATTGAGCTACGAGCGCAAAAACAGATCAGCTGCTACAGCCCAAAAAACTTTACTGCAGTCGCAGTCGTCACTGCATCCAGTTCCGTGAGCGATACGCCTTTGATCTCCGCAACTACCTTCGCAGTGTCCATGACATGTGCAGGTTCGCAGCGTTTGCCGCGGTGCGGTACCGGAGCGAGAAACGGCGCATCGGTCTCCACCATCATGCTCATGATCGGACACTGCTTCACAGTCTCGCGAATATCTGCAGCCTTTGGATACGTCACGATACCGGTGAATGAAAGCAGGTATCCGGCGTCCACAAAACGCTTCACGTCATCCCACTTTTCCGTGCAGCAGTGAATCACAAGCTTCTCAGGCTTCACATGATTCACGATCGTCCACACGTCTTCCACCGCTTCACGACAGTGCACAACGGCCGGCAGATTCAATTCTTTTGCGAGTGCGAGCTGAGCCTCAAAAACGCGCTGCTGCGTGTCTTGCGGACTATTCATGTAGTGGTAATCCAATCCGATTTCACCAATACCGCGACACTTCGGGTGCGTAGAGGCTTCACGCAATAGCTGGATATCACGAGTGATATCAAAATCTTTCGCGTGGTGCGGATGCACCCCAACGGTAAAAAAAATATCGTCATGCGTGGCGCTGAGTGCACGACATTTTGGAAGATCGCTCATCTCATCAGAAATTGTCACGAGTGTTTGAACTCCCGCTGTTTTTGCACGAGCAATAACATCTGCAATATCCGCGGAAAACTCAGGTGCTGTCAGGTGGCAGTGGCTATCGATCATGTGTTGAGCCTAGAGAAAAACGTAGGTTTCTGCCATCCGCTGGCACCGATCAGCCGAGAACGTAATATAGGAATCCCCATCCTCCTCCGAAGATGAGCGCGATAACGAAGGCTACAAGTACGTGACGCATAGTGAAAAGGGGAAAGTAAAACTGTGACGCACAAAAAAGGCTTTCGTTACGAAAGCCTTCAATGCGAATGTCTACAACGTCGAAAGAATTTCGTTCATACGCTCCCAAGCGGCATCACGAGCTGCAACGTTGGCAGCATCGCCATTCGGATCCTCACCACTGCGCATAAACGCATGTCCGGCTCCGTCATAGATGACTGATTCAAATGACTTTCCAGCATCGGTCATTGCTTTCTTTGATGCATCGATCGTTGCATTCACACGCTGATCAGCACCTCCATAAAAACCAAAGACCGGTACATCAATATTCTTGTATGCACTCGCGTCCGTAGGTCCCGTACCGTAAAAGACCATTGCGGCGGTGAGATCATCAGTCTTCGTTGCGAAAGCAAATGACTGACTACCGCCCCAGCAGAAACCAGCAGATACCAACTGCTTATTCGACGATGGAATCGTTTTCGACCAGTCAGTTACGGCCTGCAAATCTGACGTCACCTGCTCAGGCTTCAATTGCCCGATTGCTTTCGTTGCTTCGTCAGGCGTTGCAAAGTCGCTTGTGCGCTTCTTGTCTACGCTGAAACCAGACAACATGTCCGGAGCCACTGCGATGTATCCAGCCTCAGCAACTTGATCAGCCATGCTGCGAGCCCAATCATTCAGGCCTTTATTTTCATGAATAAGAATAACAACTGGTGCTGGCTTATCCGTCTCTGGATACACAACCCACGTGTAGATTGTCCTATCTCCGTTTTTCACCTCTACCCACTCTTGATGGCGTGGGGATGTACTTAGCCTATCTGTAATCTGTGGCATGGAACTGCTGCTCTCAGCATGATCCATGTGATCCATCCCCGGAGATGCGGAACATGCTGCCAACAATAAAGCCGATGTGAGAATGAGTGATTTTTTCATGCCAATAATCTACCTCTTTTCCAAGAGCGTTGAAAACAAACCGAGAACTATTGTGTCGGTACGATCTTACGCCGGAAAAGTCCGGTGCATCCGTACGAGCCGTAGAAATTGAAGAGCTCGCGCGGCAAATTTTCCTGCACTGCCTGCCATACGCCGTAATCATGATTATTGGGATCAGCATTCCACTCATTGTTATAGTCGTGGAAAAGACACATTCCGCCCGGGGTTACGATATCGCCAAGGACTTTGCAGACTGCGGTAACCGCTTCATAGGTATGCGAATGATCAATAAAAACACATTCAAAATGCCTCTTCTCACCAACCAATTGCCTACACACATCTGCAGCATAGCCACATCGAAAACTGGAGAAACTATCGTAGTGATGCTTCTGCAACAATGCCCCAGTTATATCTATCGCTTCAGGGAATAGATCATTTGTGACCAACTTCTTTTGCGTGCCGCTGTCACAAATAGCCATGGCAAGAATATGAGTACTTAAACCATGGTAACAACCGAGCTCCAAGACATCACCACGAGAAAAATATGCGAGTTCATAAAGCTTCAATGCGTCAGCTGAAAGCAAAAAACCCTTAATACCAATATCAATCAGCGCACCTTTTTGAGGGCACTCTGCAAAAAAACGATGATGTTCATTGATGTAGGCTCCTGGATAGGAAAACGTAGGTAAAAATGGATGCCAGTGTTTTCCAAGCTGCTCAAAAGTAACAAAGCTTTCAGGATGAGGCATTGGCTCTGTGTATGTTGGTTTTTGCGAACGCTTGTGCCCGAGCCAAGAAAATAATGTACGCATGAATTGAATGGTGGGTCGGGTGGGATTTGAACCCACGGCCAATGCCTTAAAAGGGCACTGCTCTACCAGCTGAGCTACCGACCCACGGATGTGGGAGAAGAAAAGAGCGATATGGGACGAGCAGACCTTTTTGCCTAACGGCGTCGAAAGCGACGCCTAGGCAGCAGAGCTACTGACCCACAGAAACGTACGTTTGAACGAAAGAGCGGACAAACTATAGATCAGGACTCGCAAGAGTGAAACAGGATACACTGACAATATGTCTACCTCCCTCATCACTGGTGCTTCTGGCGGACTTGGTGAAAAGTTCGCATGGCTGCTTGCAGCCGACAAGCATGACATAGTT